>JAGUXD010000063.1 GCA_020062035.1 Candidatus Brocadiia bacterium
AGAACTTACGATGTTTTTCTACGAGTTTAGAAAGAGGCATCCCCTGAACATATTCCATTATGAAGAAATGAGAGCCCTGATATTCACCAGCGCTGTAGACCTGAATAATATGCTCTTCGGCTAATTTAGCCAGACATTCTGCCTCTCTGCGGAAGCGCCTGACAAAATCCGCATCCACAGTAAGTTCTTTCTTGAGGAACTTGATAGCAACCTATCTGTTAAGTGAGACCTGTTTGCCTAAATAAACCTCACCCCAGGCACCCTTGCCCAGTAATTTAGAACGGTCAAGTTCAAAATCACCACTAATAATTTCTACTGACATAGTCAAATTGCTTTAATCTCTTTTATTAACTCGCTAACAATTTTAGATTCCGGCACTTTTCGTATTCTGATGCCGTGCTTAAATAGAAACCCAAAATTCTGTCCGCCTGCTATTCCAACATCGCAATCTTCTGCTTCACCTGGTCCATTTACCACACAGCCCATTATTGCTACCTTGATATTTTTGTCTTTTCTGCCGAAGGCGGATCCGCCGCTGGCGGATAGTTCTGGTATTCTTTCTATCCGTGATTTTACTTTTTCAGTAATCCTGACAATATCTATTTTACATCTGGCACAAGTAGGACAGGAAATAATTTCAAGTCCTTGCTTTCTTAAGCCGAGCGATTCTAATATCTTATAGCCGATCCTAACCTCATCCTCGGGCGGACCTGTAATAGACACCCGAATCGTATCGCCAATACCTTCCAGAAGCAAAACGCCGATACCAATAGATGATTTTACCGTTGCGTCAATAATCGTTCCGCTTGCTGTTATCCCTAAATGAAAAGGATAATCACACCGTGTAGACAGTTCACGATACGCCTCTATCGTAGAAATTACATCTGATGATTTTAATGATACCATTATATTATGAAAATTCAAGAATTCAAGAAATCTAATATATTCTAATGCGGCCCGAGATAAAATTTGGGATTGCTTGGACGGTATTTTATTTGCTGGGCTTATGCCATAGGCAGGTCCGCTGCGGCGGACAATCTCATGCCTGAGAGCAGAACGATACCAACCCCTGACAGAGCCGGAGTTTATTCCAACCCTTATCGGAATACGGGCTCTCTTGGCGGACTTCACTATTTCTATTAACGGCTCTTTATCAGTCATATTACCAGGATTCAATCTGACCGCATCTATGCCCTGTTTGATGGACTCCAAAGCCAGTTTCGGATTAAAGTGTATATCTACTTCTATCGGAATGCGAATACTTTTCTTAATCCTGGGAAGAGATAAAGCGGATTGATAATCCGGCACAGCGATTCTGATAATCTCGCAACCTAATTTTTCTAATTCTCTTATTTGCCTGACAGTTGCTTTAATATCTCTGGTATCGGTTTTAGTCATTGACTGAACCGAGACCAGAGCCAAGCCACCTATTTTGACCTTCCCAACCAAGACCGCTTTTGTCTTCCGACGCATAGATATTATTATGAAACGAGTTATCAAATAAAGCAATAAAAACTTGGCTTTTAAGAAAGTGATATTATAATAAAACATAATGTCAATAGATATTTCTGAAACAACCAGACCAACCGGCAAAATCATTGCAGTTCAAGGTCCTATTGTAGATGTGAGATTTCCAGAGACAACTCCATTACCAGCGATTTATGAATTGATGTTCACTTATACTTATGATAAGAGGAGGGTTCCGCTGGAAGTGATAGAACATCCGGGTGGTGGTATCGTGAGATGCATAGCCTTAGCCCAGACGCATGACATCCAGAGAAATGCATTCGTAGAAACAACCCAGAAATCGATTGAAACTCCGGTAGGTGATGCGGTCTTTGGTAGATTGATGAATGTTTTAGGCGAGCCGATTGATAACAAAGGTGAGATACATTCTCCACAAAAACTTCCTATCCACACTCCGGCACATCTTTCTATGAAAATTAAACGACAGCCCTTGAAATCTGAAGTACTGGAGACCGGAATGAAAATGATTGACCTCCTCTTTCCATTGGTTAAAGGGAGTAAGACCGGTCTTTTAGGCGGTGCCGGATTGGGTAAAACAATCCTTGTAATGGAGATTATTCACAATATCGTAGAGAAAATAAAGGGTATTACCATTTTTACAGGTATCGGCGAACGTATCAGAGAAGGCAACGAACTTTATTTTGAGTTCAAGCAAGGCAATTTGCTGGATAAGGTAATCCTGTTATTTGGACAGATGAACGAATCACCGGGTGTGCGTTTTGAAATTGCTCAAACCGGTGTTACCATCGCTGAATACTTCCTTAATCAAGAGAAGGACGTCCTTCTGTTTTGTGATAATGTCTTCAGGTTTGTTCAGGCAGGCAGTGAACTTTCCACACTTTTAGGCAGGACTCCATCAGAGACCGGCTATCAGCCGACCCTATTAGCGGAAATGAGTGCGTTTCAGGAGAGAATCAAGTCCTCTTATCAGGGTTCTATCACCGCAATAGAAGCGGTCTATATTCCTGCTGATGACCTTTCTGACCCGGCGGTTGTCTCTACATTCGGCTATCTTAATTCTTTGATTGTCCTTTCCAGAGAAAAAGTTCAGGCAGGGCTTTATCCAGCAATTGACCCTCTGGTCTCTTCTTCATTCTCTCTTGACCCGGATATTGTCGGGCAGAGACATTATAAGATTGCAATGGAGGTCTTGAAGATATTAAATAAATATGAGGAATTAAGACGGATTGTTGCAGTAATCGGTGTTGAAGAGATTTCCAAAGAAGACCGTCTTTTTTATGAAAGGGCAAGAAAACTTATCTTCTTCCTGACACAGCCATTCTTTACGGGTGAACTTTATACTGGTAAAAAAGGAGAATATGTAACATTGGAGAAAACCATAGAGGGTTGTGAAAGAATTTGTGCCGGAGAATTTGACAAACGCTCCGTTGATAGTTTTTATATGATAGGCGCGATTTAAGAACGCCTTGTTTCTCATTTCTCCTCTTTTAGGTATGAATATCTCCTTCTTGATAGTATAAGGAAATTATATTAAATCTTGCCACAGAGACACAGAGTTCATAGAGGCCCACAGGGATTATAAATAAATTCTGTCTCGGTGTCCTCTGTGCCTCTGTGGCTAATTTTTCTTGACATCTGAGAAATAATTTTCTACAAAGCAGTTTAGATATGATTAAAAACGAGAATATTTTAGGTGAGATTCTGGTTAAGAAGGGGATTATTACATCTCAAGCACTTTCACAGGTCCAGGAAACACGGCTTAAAACATTCGGTAAATTAATCCCGACCATTATTTCACTTAATTTAGCAAAGGAGGACCCTATTTTACGCGCGGTTGCTGAAGAATTGAATCTGCCCATCATCAGGCTACGGGACACTACCATAGAAGACAAGGTAATCAAAAAGGTGCCGGTGCGATTTGCGGTATATTATCGGTTTATGCCCATCAAACTTATCTCTTCTTCACCTGACGCAAGCGGCAAAATATACGAACAACTTACTATTGCAGTGCCGTATCCTTTGGATATACGAACACGCGATGAATTACGGCTCCATCTCGGTTTAGAGATAGAAATGGTCTTAAGCCCTTCTGATGAGATTATTCAGGCAATCAAGAAATATTACGGCTTCGCGGCTGACACCCTTGAAAAGATGACGCGCTATGGAATGGAAAATATAATTGACACCTCTATTTCACAAGCCGAAGAAAAAGTAGAAGACATAGAACTGGCAGAAAAGACCGAAGACGCATCTGTAATTAAACTGGTAAATCAGATAATGTTAGAAGCCCACAACAAACGCGCAACTGATATCCATATTGAGCCATATCGCGGTAAACTTAAATTGCGTTATCGGGTTGACGGCATTATTTACAATACGAATATCCCGCCTGCGATGAAGAAATTCTATCCCTCTATCCTCTCGCGCATCAAGATTATGTCCAATCTGAACATCGTGGAAAGACGGCTTCCCCAGGACGGCAGGTGTATTATAAAGACCGAAAAAGAGACCTTTGATATGCGAGTCTCTATTATTCCAACCCCCTGGGGCGAAAGCATTGTCATCCGCCTCCTGCCGACCAAGATGCTGTATTCTTTATCAGAATTGGGCCTGGAGCCGGATGAACTTTCAGTCCTCACTAAACTCCTTGACAAACCGCACGGAATTATATTTGTAACAGGACCAACTGGCAGTGGAAAAACAACCACCCTGTATGCTTCTCTCTCGCGACTTAATACGCCTGATGTAAAGATTCTCACCATAGAAGACCCGATAGAATACGAATTGGAAGGGATTACCCAGATACAGGTGATGCCTGAGATTGGCTTGACCTTTGCCAGAGGGTTACGAAGTATGCTCAGGCACGACCCTGATATTATGATGGTAGGGGAGGTGCGTGATTTTGAGACCGCAGAAATCACTATCAGAATCGCCTTAACAGGGCACCTAATCTTCTCCACTCTTCACACGAACGATGCCGCAAGTTCAGTCACCCGTCTCATAGATATGGGCATTGAACCGTATCTTATTTCTTCATCTGTTGAATCATTTATTGCCCAGCGATTAGTCAGAACCATTTGCCCTCACTGTAAAATAGAAGATACAATGATTCCTGTTGAATTAGTCAAAAAGGAATTTAATCTTCCTGAAGATACCGACCCGAAGACACTGAAAATTTATAAAGGCAGGGGCTGTGATAATTGTAATTCCACCGGATACCTTGGTAGAACCGCTATCTATGAGATTTTATTAGTTGATGATAAGATAAGAAAATTAGTTATCTCAAAAAGCCCGTCTGATGAAATTAAAATATCCGCAATGAAAAGCGGGATGAAAACACTCCGTCAGAGTGGATACAATAAAATGATTACAGGGCTTACAACCTTTGATGAGGTAACCCGGATTACACCTGCTGACCCGAGTATAAGACCTGAAATAGTTAGCGCATATATCCCTAAACTAAAAACCGAGCCAGTCGCGGTAGAAACTGCTCGCAGTGAGCGAAGCGAAACTGAGATACAACGTTCACCAACCCGCGAACCCCAGCCGAAGACGGAAACTGCAGACACACCGATGAACATCGGAGCGGGCAGGGTCTATAAACGTCTCTCCTCACGAATACCCTTAGAATACACTTTGTATAAAATATCGGTCAATGCCGCTCCGGAAAAACAGACCAAGACATCCAAGGCAATGACAGTGGATGTCTCAGCAACCGGTATCCTATTTGAGACCAATGAACCACTTTTAATTGGCTCTATTCTGAGATTAAAGATATTTATTCCTTCTATACCCACCATAGAGGCACTCACAAGGGTTCAGCGAGTAGAAGTCGCCAAGAGTGATGACAAGCGCTCCACCTTTTCTGAAGACAGATACTGGGCAAGTTGCTATTACCTTGATATAGAAACCTCAGCCAAATCACATCTGGACACCTACATCCAACAACGAACTTAAATGCCCCTCATCCCACTATCATAGTTATCGGGTCTGAGTATCCTTTAATCTGGGACTAATCTGTGGACACATACTCTCGTAGAGACTCAGAGTTCGCAGAGAATACTATAAGAAGACCAAGAATACAAGAGTATTTCCCTTCTGGTTTTCTGGCTTCCTTATAGAATTATAATTATCTCTGTGACCTCTGTGCCTCCGCGGTGAAAATTAAGATATAATTGGTGGATTAAGCGATAGATTAAGCAGTAGAGTAAGAGATAGAGTAAGTACTCCAGTAAGCACTCCGGATAGCACTCTGGATAGCACTGCAGTAAGCACTGCGGAAAGCACAAGAGGAAGCAGTAGATTAAGCAGTCCAGTAAGCAGTGAAGTAAGCAGTGGATTAAGCAGTGGATTAAGCGGTAGATTAAGCAGTAGTAAAGGCGTATGGGATAGTATTCCCCCCTATCACCTTGAATTTCAATCTAACCCTTTGTCAGTGATGAG
>JAGUXD010000025.1 GCA_020062035.1 Candidatus Brocadiia bacterium
ATACAAGGGAAACAGAAGGGATAGCCAAATAAAGGTGAAAGGATAGTTTTTTCTCAGGAAATAGGCGGGTTCCCGGTCATTTTTAAGGGTTTTTAAGGGGTTTTTTAACAACTATCAGATAATGTTTGTTAATCCTCATTTTGACCTCCTTTGCCGTTTGCTTTAACTCCTTAATACATCAGCATTTGGAGGTCTTTTATTTAATCCTTAAGGAAGTGCCATTCGTGACACACTCCTTCCAATAAAACCCGCTAAATATTTGACGCACAGGGCGGAGTTTTTGTAAAATAGTATTATATAAAGACCGGGGGGTTGCTTGGTTATTCCCCGAAAACAGTGCCTGCTAAACCGCGTAAATAAAAGGATAGGAGGCAAGGTGTGGCACCCAAATACCCTTTAAAGAGGTCTTACCAATTATCCATTCTGTGGTATGGGGGTAGGTATGGTATCTACGGGGGGTAGGGACGGTCCCTATGGGGGATGGGTTGGCCAGCCAGGTAGCGAGAGGCAAGAAAGGATTTGTATGATATATACAGAAAAGGTAATGGAGCATTTTCGTAATCCGCGTAATGTGGGAGAGATTGCTGATGCAGACGGTGTCGGCGAGGTCGGTAACCCGGTCTGCGGCGATATGATGTCTTTTTATATCAAGGTCAAGAATAACCGATTGGTTGATATTAAATTCAAGACCTTTGGTTGCGGTGCGGCTATTGCGGTTTCAAGTATCGTTACAGAAATGGCAATGAATAAGACCATTGAAGAGGTTAAGAAGATTACCAGAGAGGAGGTTGCGAAAGAATTGGACGGCATTCCGCCTAATAAGATGCATTGTTCCAATCTAGGGGTTGAGGCGCTTCATAAGGCAATAGATGATTACGAAAAGAAGAGAGCCGGTGCTAAGCCGCCCTCTGCGCCGGCCCCAGCCAAAAAGCCGACGGTAAAGGGAACCTGCGTCTGCCAGTTTTGCAAGAAGGAGATACAGAATTCGCACGATGCGATTTGCAAGCCCTGTGGTGCGAAATTGAATACGAATAAATGAAAATGGTAAGATTCCTAAGTCTGGGCTGTCCTAAAAATCTCGTTGATTCTGAAGTGATGTTAGGTCATCTGTCATCCGGGGGTTACTATGTAATGTCTGATAACGAGGTCTCCGCGAGTCCTAACAACTGCGATGTCTTTATTATCAATACCTGCTGTTTTGTGAAGGATGCAGAAAAGGAATCACGGGATATCATTAAACAAGCAGTAAAACAAAAGAGAAAAGCCGGGTATAAAATCATTGTAAGCGGATGTCTTGCTCAACGATATCATCAGCAATTAAATAAGGATTTTAAGCAGGGAATTGATGGAATAATCGGATTGCACTTGCGTGATAAAATCGTTTCTCTCTGTAATGAGGTATTAAAGAACGAACTCCCTCACTCCAGGCACTGTTGTTATTGGGATGAGACAGCAAAGCGAGCCAGAATAGATAATCACCGGGTAAGAATTACGGCGCAGCACTATGCTTATCTGAGAATTGCCGAGGGCTGTGATAATCGCTGTAGTTATTGCGTTATCCCTCATTTACACGGTTCATACCGCAGTAAGCCACTTAATCTTGTTATAGATGAAGCAAAATCACTGGTATCAGATGGCGTAAAAGAGATAAATCTTATTGCTCAGGATACTACTTCATACGGAAAAGACATTAATGGGAATTTATCTTTAAGTCAACTCATTAGAGAATTAGATAAGGTCAAAGACCTTAAATGGATACGGCTTTTATATACCCATCCAGCACACTTTGATAACGAACTGATAAAAACCATCGGCACGATAGACAAAGTTGTAAAGTATATTGATTTACCGATTCAGCACATTAGTGATAATATTCTTTCATTAATGCGAAGGAACATAACCGGGGATAAGATAAGAAAGTTGATTTACAGGATTAGAGAAAAGATTCCGGATGTATTTTTACGGACTTCGGTGATTGTAGGATTTCCCGGCGAGCGTGAAGAAGATTTCCAGCAAGTTTTGGATTTTATTGAAGAGACCGGATTTGAACGGCTCGGTGCATTTGAATACTCTAAAGAACAAGGCACCGATGCTTATGGATTTAATAATCAGATACCTGTAAGGGTTAAACGAGAACGCTTAGATGCGCTAATGTCATTACAGCAAAAAATCGCCTTGAAGAAAAACCATCTGCTTATAAATAAGAAATTACCTGTAATTATTGATGATTATTCAGAAAATGGTTATACTGGAAGAACCTATGGCGATGCGCCTGAAGTAGATGGCACTGTTATCGTAAAAAGTATCCAGAAACTTACTCCCGGTAATATTATAAATGTAACTATTGTCGGGGTAAAAAATTATGACCTGGTTGGCAAATACCAGCCACAGATTACAGCGAAGCGTCAGATTAAATCGGATTAAATAATTACAAATGAATATTCCTAATAAAGTAACAGTTTTGAGATTTATTTTGTCTATTATCTATTTTGTCCTGTTATATTTCAGTATTGATGTTAGAATTATCCCTAATTTTATTAATAAGCCCTGTTTGTATATTGGGCTTGGGGTTTTTATCATTGCGGCTCTGACAGACACTTTAGACGGGTATTTAGCCCGTCGTTTTAATAGTATAACCAGATTCGGAAGGATTGCTGACCCATTTGTGGATAAAATCCTTATTTGCGGTTCTTTTATATTCTTTATTGGCTGGTTAGAACTAAGACTGTTTATTAGTAGTTGGATGGTTTTAATTATTGTTGTCAGGGAGTTTCTGGTGCACGGCTTAAGAACCCTTGCGGAATCCAGAGGTATTATCTTTGCGAGCACCGTCTGGGGCAAGCAGAAAACCTTTATCCAGTGTCTTACGGTTATCTGGACTCTTTTTTATCTGGTATATCTTAAAGATACGGCATCCGGCTGGTGGGCAGGAGTGATATTGCATTCGCTGGTCTGGCTCACCTTGTTTACAACAATCTTTTCTGCGATTACTTATTTTTACAAA
>JAGUXD010000033.1 GCA_020062035.1 Candidatus Brocadiia bacterium
CATCCTCCTTTTAGAGGAATTATAGTCCCGCTTTAGCGGGATTATCTAAAGCAAGGACTTTTTGGACAGCCTGTAATATAATTTCCTATGCAATCAAGAAAAATGTGCTAATATCGGAAAGAAAAGTTATGGACTTATACACTTTTCCTTTACTTTCAGAATTTATTCTGCTAATGTAATTTTATGTTATGTCCTAAGTGTCAGATAGAGAATCCACCTCAAGCAAAATTCTGTTATGAATGTGGCAGCAAGATGGCGGAGTTTACACCAACCATATCAGTCAAGGCTGAGGCTGAACGGCGTCTCGCTACCATTGTCTTTGCTGACATTGTTGGTTATACTGAGCGGGCCGAAGCCATGGACCCGGAAGAGATTCATACATTACTTGACCACATCTTTTCTCAGTTTGAAAAAATCATCAAGGATAAGGGAGGCTATGTGGATAGGTATATCGGTGATGCCTTGATAGCGGTTTTTGGGGTACCGAAAGCGGGTGAAAATGACCCAGAACAAGCCGTTGGAGTCGCTTTGCTTATCCGGGAAGAACTTGAGAAATTGTCTGTTGGATTGAAGCAAAAATTATCCATCCGCATCGGTATTAACACAGGTGAGGTTCTGTGGGGTTCTGTTGGTAGCGCCGGTGCGACTGTCTGGGGCGATAGCGTTAATGTTGCACAGCGATTACAAACCAGCGCCGCTATTAATTCTATCGTCGTCTCTGAGGCAACGAAACAGCAACTCAAAGAACATTTCCGTCTCAATCAACTTCCTGCTCTTAAATTGAAGGGTAAGGAACAATTTATTCAGGCATATGAAGTTATCGGAGTAGAAAAAGTTAGGTTACCACCAGTCACCCCCTTTATAGGGCGCCAGCCAGAAGTGGAATTTTTAAAGACATCTCTAAAAGAGGTTATCAACAACAAGAAAATATCTCTGGTATTGCTATCCGGGGAAGTGGGGGTTGGCAAGAGTCGGTTATTATCTGAGTTTACTAACTTTCTTAAGACTACCTCTGAAGAATATCGTATTTTCACCGAACGTTGTCTTCCTCATGCTCAGTTACCGTATGACCCATTAGCCGAGATTATCCGTCACTATTTTGACCTGACCAACTTATCATTAAATGAAGCGTCTACCCGACTGGCAAAAGAAACCAAGCGCCTATTACCTGATGACTCCCTGGCTCACCATTTTTTAGGGTTTTTCCTGGGAATAAAATATCCTGATTCACCATTGACAGAACTTACACCTGAGGCCGCACACATCTCCGCCTTTAATACACTCAAAAAAGTCTTAGAACATGCCAGCCAAGAAGTGAACGCTATGATTTTTGCGATAGAAGACCTGCAATGGGCAGATATCGGAACTAAAGATTTTATTAATTATCTCAATGTAACTTCGTTTAACGCTCCCCTACTGATTGTGGTTACGACCAGAATTCAGGAGAACATTATGGAATATATTGGCAACATCAGAGACCACGCCCGAAATTCCAATGCACGTTGGAAAGTAATTGAATTACTTCCTTTCACCAAGGAATTAACTGTCCAATTCGTTAATGTTATGTTCAAAGATTCTCGTGTATCTGCTCGTTTTACTGAAGAACTCTGGATAAAAACAGGAGGAAACCCTTTATTCATGGAGGAATTGATCAGGGCTTTAAGTGAGGGAAGAGGACTTCCTCTAAAAGAAAAAGAAACCTGGAATCTCCCAGAAAATATCTGGCAAATTATAGAGAGTTGGATTGACCGTTTGCCCGAGTTAGAAAAGAAGGTTCTCAAAGTGGCGTCTGTGTTCGGGCGCATTTTCTGGGAAAGCGGTCTCAGCCAATGCCTTCAGCAGCCAGTCAGGGAAACTTTACTTCAATTAGAAGCAAAAGGATTTATTAGTCGCGACTTAGAAACTTTATTCCATAATGATTACCAATATACTTTTCGTCATGAACTCATTCGTGATGTTACTTATCGGATGTTTTTAAAACGAGAGCGTTCTCACTTCCACCGTATCGTCCTTGACTTCCTCCAGGCCAAACAAAAGAATAACGAACTTAGTGAAGAACTTTATCTAAAATTAGGCGGTTATCACGCTGAAGAATCCAGTGAGTTTGGCATCGCGGCTGACCTTTATGAAGGTTATGGTGATTATGAGAATAATCGTTATATGCTTGAGGAATCGCTCTGGGTCTATCGTAAGGCACAAGAGGTAATAAGTAAGTCCGAGTTAAAAGACATCGCCTTAAGAAAGGCGAGATTAATAGAAAAAGAAGCGCATATCTATTATAATCTCTCTCGCTATAAACAAGCCATAGAAAAATATGAGCAGTTAAACAATGAACCACCACATTGGTCCTGGCGGGTAAAAGGACTATTGGGCATTGCCGAAATATATGAGAAACAAGCCGATTATGAGTCGGCATTTCGTTATGCCAAAGAGGCAACAGAAATCGCCTTCCACGGTAAAAATAGCCGACTGCTCGGTTCGGCACTCAACCTCGTGGCACTCTCCTTTATCGGTAAGGGGCTTTATAGCAGTGCCTCTAAATTAGCCGGACAACTCCAAAACACCTTCAAGCAAGCGCTAACCGAAGAAACGTTATCACCCATAGAAGTAACTAATATTAAAAAAGAATTAGCCACCAGTGTTAGTAATATCGGGTTAATCCAATGGTATCAGGGTGAATATGAAGCGGCCTTGGTTTCTTACGAAGAAACACTCAAGATTATGCAGGAAATCAATAATCGCTATGGAATCGCGGCTTCTTACATCAATATCGGCAATACCCGGCGTGACCAAGGGAACTATCAGAGTGCGATTGATTATTATCAAAAATCACTCCTCACCTCAGAGAAGGTTGGAAGTCGCCGTGGGATGGCGGTGGCGCTTCTTAATATCGGCGCTATCCACCACGACCTTGGTGATTACCAGCAGGCTCAAGAATACTTCTCACGGAGCCTCACTCTGAGTAGAGAAATTGCGGCCCACCATGAAGAAACGGTCGCTCTTACTTCCCTGGGCAACCTTTACCATGACCAAGGTGAATACTCACGCGCTCTTAATACCCATTTAGAAAGTCTACCTCTGAAACGAAAATTAGCCGAAAAATCTGAGTTGGTCATTACTCTGCTTAATATTGCGACCCTTTTCTTTGAACGGGGTGAGGATAATGAAACCTTACCACTGATTGCCGAGGCCGAAAAGATTACCAAAGAAGTTAAGGCTAAAATGGAATTTATTATATCGCTCAATGCTTTTGGCCGGATGTTAGTTTATTTCGCACTTATGGGTGGATTATCTAATCTACCGAAAAATACGCTCTTTGCAAAGGCGAGAGAATATGTTCAGGAGGCGCTTAGGTTGGCTAAATTACTTAACCTTAGAAGACAGATTTTAGAAGCCCTAACTTCTTTATCGCTGATAACTATTCAAGAGGCTATTTCCCCTGAAGAGTTATCTAAAAAAGAAAGTAGAGAAATCCTTTTCCACCAAGCACATGACTCACTCAAAGAAGGAGAAAGTATTCTGCCCTTTATTACTCATAAAGAATCTCATATCCATCACTACTTTGCATATACGCGCTACTATATAGAATTGATTAATCGTTTAAGTAAAAAAGCCAGAAGTGATGAAACGAGCCAGAAAGAGATAAAAGATGCCTTACAAAAAGTGGTAAAAATTGCGACTCAAGGTTTAAACCTCACCCAGGAACTTGGTCTCAAACGGCTACAGCCAGAAGCCTTGTATCTGTATGTCCATGCGCTTGCACTCTCTGGCGAGGAGAGTAAAGCTGCTGATTATTATGCGAATTGTCGCCAGTTAGCCGAGATGATGGGGCTTAAACCATTCTTACGTATAACAGGCCGAATGCCGGTGTAATTTATCGTATAAATATCGTTGAGAATGTAGTTGTCCGCCCCAGTGGAGTTTCTCTCTTAAGGTCTCGTAAAAACTACGTCTACCTATCTTAATTAAGCGGAAAATGGCTCTGGATTTTTTAATTACGAGCCGGTCTGTCTGTTTCAGATAAACCGAGAGCTGACCATCAATCGTCAGGATTATCTCCTGACCAGATGCCTCAGCCATTTCTAACTCAATAAGTGAACTATCAGGGAGAACTAATGGTCGCATACTCAAGGTATGAGCGCAGATTGGGCTAACGGTTATTGCCTGCATTTCCGGAGCAATTAAAGGACCACCTGCAGAAAGTGAATACGCAGTAGAACCTGCTGGACTTGAAACTATCACACCGTCAGCACCAAATACTGTAATTTCCCTCTTATCAATAAAGAGACGAAAATACAACATCCTTGAGATACTTCCGCGGGTAATTACAATATCGTTCAAGGCAATACCAGAAAATCGTTTCTCTTTCCTACTACTTTGAACACTGCATTCTATCATCATTAACTCCGCAATCTTAGGATGTTTGGTAATCACATCCTGCAGACAATCCTTGACCTCGTCAAAGGAGCATTCAGTAAGAAATCCGAATTTACCTAAATTTACTCCGAAGACTGGGATAGGGTTTTTCGCAAGGCGTCTTGCAGTAGAAAGGATTGAGCCATCACCACCTAAAACAATAATGAGGTCTACCTTGACTTTACTCAGGTCAAATCTACCAGCAAGGTCAACGCCGACAATTTTTACAGGATGTGCCTTAAGAAAATCCTGGAATCCCTGAACTACCTTATTGATACGCTCTTTCTTTCGGTCTCCAATAATTATTACCTTTTTCATATACTGCGAGAACCTTACTAAAAACCTTGTATAAAGTAAAGTATTTAAGTAAAATAAAAGTGGGGTCAAATAATACTTTTCCTTTTCCTCGCCTCGTCTCCGCCTCGGCGGAGCGGGCATCCCAGTGGGGATAAAAGATGAATTACTATATTACTTGGCGTAATCTGCCAGAAATGTGGCTTTTGTTTCTCGTTATCATCCCGACTGTTTTATTGTTCTCGTATCTTATTTACAGAAAGGAAAGAACCTCTGCCTCGTCTTCTGTTAAATTACTCCTGTCGTCATTTCGCTCTCTGGTTATTCTGATTTCTCTTCTCATTCTCTTTCAGCCGGTCGTAGTTACAGAAAAGCCTATCACTAAAGAATCAATGGTTGTTCTTCTTGTTGACGATTCACTAAGTATGTCTTTTAAGGACAGGTATTCTCCCTCAGATGCGAAAGAGTTAACTAATCTGGGAATTTCCGGCACAAATCTGAGCCGAATAGAAATAGTAAATGCGGTTTTAGATAACCCTGAAATAGACCTGCTTAACCGACTCAAGAAGAAGGCAAAGATAAAAACATACACTTGTTCAGCCACGACAAAGCCATTTGAATGGTCCGCTGATAACGAGACCATAATAAAAGCCGAAGGGAATGGAACCGGTATTGGACAGGGAATACAGGATGTCGTAAATGATATCGGCGGCGCATCCTGTGGTGGGATTATTTTACTCTCTGATGGGCAGAATAATTCAGGCGTTGAACCGCTTGATGTAATCCGCTCTCTTAAAGACCGAAGCATCTCTTTTCCTATATATACTATTGTCTGCGGTAATCCGCAAAGTCATAACGATATAGAAATCTCTGATTTATCCGCGCCAGATGTTGCAACCGTTGCTGATATTGTTGATTTCCGTTTTACTCTTAAAGCAAGCGGTGTTTTTCGTAAGCCTATGAGAATTATCCTGTCTGAAAGAGGTGCGGACGAACCGCAATTCCGAGAGGTCGCTGAAGAAACCATCAAACCCACGAAATTTCCCTCTAATACCACTCTTAAATACAAGCCAACTAATGTTGGAGAGTATATTTATGAAATAAAAGTCCTGCCTTCTGAAGAAGAAACAATTTATGAAAATAATTATCTGGAACATCATCTCGTTGTTGTTGATAATAATATCAGCGTATTATATGTGGAAAGTTATCCGCGCTGGGAGTATCGTCGGCTTAAGAATGCCCTTATTCGTGACCGGACAATGAAGACATCGGTCTTTCTGGTCTCTGCGGATGCGGAGTTTCCGCAGGAATCATCACCCGCAATCCCACCGCTTATTCGGTTTCCTCCTGAAGCAAAAGACCTATTTTATTACGATGTGATTATCTGGGGTGATGTAAGTCCTGAATATTTAAGCCCTCAGCCGGAAAAGTTGCTTCATAATATCAAGAGA
The DNA here is from genome assembly GCA_020062035.1 of Candidatus Brocadiia bacterium. GTDB lineage: Bacteria > Planctomycetota > MHYJ01 > JACQXL01 > JACQXL01 > JAGUXD01. Next base: position 6,162 of record JAGUXD010000033.1, read on the forward strand.
TTTGTAGAAGAAATGGGCGGCGGCATTGCCTTTGTCTGCGGCGAAAAGTTTAATCCCCGCTCTTTCAGAAAGACCATCTTAACTGAACTTATCCCTCTCTCATTAGAAGACGATGACTATTTCTCAGGAAGTGAAACAAAAGAAATCTTTACTGAAGCATTCAGAATAAAATTAACCCCGGAAGGTTTATCTGATAGTATAATGCGATTAGAGGATAACCCTGTGGAAAATACTAAAGTCTGGGAAACATTGCCGGGCTTTTTCTGGTATTATCCATTTAAGAAACCCAAACCCGCGGCAAGGGTTCTGGCAGTCCATCCGATTGCCTTTGGTAAATTTGGACCGAGACCGATTATTGCTACGCAATATTATGGGGCTGGCAGAAGTTTTCTTATTACCTCTGATGAAACCTGGCGATGGTGTCAAATCAAAGGCGATAAGTATTTCTATACCTTCTGGGGCGAGGTAATCAGATTCTTGAGAGGCGGACGTCTACTCGGCACAAGAAAAGTCCACATCAGCACTGATAAACCAAAATACCAACTTTCAGAAACAGCCAAAATCACTGCCAAAATATATGATAATGAATTCAGACCCCTCAAACAAAGTTCTTACACAGTATATCTGGAAACCTTTCCGCCGAAGGCGGATCTGCCGAATGCACAGGGGAAGCAAGAAAAAGCATCATCCGATTCGGAAAGCATTACTTCATTAGTCAAAAGAGATATAATCCTGAATCCTGTTCCTGATAAGGAAGGACACTACGAAGGTTCATATACCCCAGATAAGGTAGGCAAATATAAAATATGGAGCGAAACTTCAGAACCTGACATCTCCGCCGAAGGCACAGGGGAAGCAAGAAAAAACATCATCCGACATAAAAAAAAGGAGGTAAAAAGTTACGGCTTTTTCTCTATGCATTATCCTAAACTGGAATACGAAAAGCCTCTTCCGAACGTTGCCCTGCTTAAGAAAATTGCAGAAGAAACTCAGGGCGCTTTTCTGAAACTTCCAGAAATAAACAAACTACCTGATATCGTCAAACCGGTGAGTGATGTGATTTATACTGAGACCAAAGAAGATGACCTCTGGGATACTCCGATAGTATTTTTATTATTCCTGATAATAATTTCTGCTGAATGGGTCATCAGAAAGTTCGCCGGGCTGATATAATCAGTTGGAATCCGTCATATTAGCCACCAAAATAAGAACACAGAATACAGTCCCAGTGGGAAGAATACCCCGATGGACATCGGGGCTATATTCTGTATTCTTGTTTCTCTGTGTCTCTGTGGCTAATTTTTCTTGACAGCATCAGTGTCATAATATAAATAAAAACTCTCGTTATTTCTGCATTTGTATGATACAAGTAGAAAACCTGACAAAGAAGTTTGGGAATGTTGCGGCAGTGGATGGAGTCTCTTTTAATGTTGAGAATAGAGAAATCGTGGGCTTTCTTGGCCCAAATGGTGCCGGTAAAACCACGACAATGCGTGTGCTGACTTCCTACCTTGCTCCTACTTCAGGCAGGGCAGCAGTCGCGGGTTTTGATGTAGTCAGAAATTCTTTAGAAGCCAGAAAACGAATCGGATATCTGCCGGAGAGCGTTCCTTTTTATCCTGAGATGCGAGTTCGGGAATACCTCTCTTTTAGAGCCAAACTGAAAGCCGTTCCCAGAAAACAGAGAAAACAACGGCTTGACGAGGTCATGGAAAGATGCCGGGTAAAAGATGTGGAACATAAAATCATTGGACATCTCTCCAAGGGCTATCGTCAACGACTCGGACTGGCTGAAGCAATTATTCATAATCCACCTATTCTTATCCTTGATGAACCGACGATTGGGTTAGACCCTGCACAGATTAGACAGACCCGCGAACTTATTAAAGAATTAGGACAGGACAAGACGGTTATTCTTTCTACCCATATTTTACCTGAGGTTGAAATGCTCTGTAACAGGGTAATCATTATTCACCAGGGTAAAATCGCGATAATGGACACCCTGAATAACCTCGTCAAAGACCAAAAGATAAAACTGGAAATCACAGGTAATATCAACGATATTACAGAGACACTAAAACAACTACCAGGCATAAAAAATATCTCTTTTACCCAGCAGGACTTATGGTATGTTGTTACTATTGAATTATCAAACAATGAAGACATCAGGGACATTGTATATCAAAAGATAGTCCAGAACCAATGGGGTATTCGTGAGTTCAAAACCGAACGAACGACATTGGAAGAAATGTTTATTAGAATAACCACAAGGGAGTAGCGGGAAGAGTTTGAGAAACTCATCTTTCAGAGTGGTGTCTCAATAATCCGTTTCTACTATGTCTTCAGAACGAACAAGAAGGAGGGTGAAAACAAGAATACAGAATATAGCCCCGATGTCCATCGGGGTATTCTTCCCTCTGGGACTGTATTCTGTGTTCTTATTGTGATTATGCGAAATATCTGGGTCCTAACTAAAAAGGAACTGGCAATTTATTTCTATTCCCCGCTGGCTTATGTCATTATTACCGCATTCCTATTATTGTCAGGGTATTTTTTCTATCAATTTGTCGCAGGCATTGCTGATGCGACTGCCCTGAGATATGTTCTTGAATTCATCGGATTCATCTCGCTTATTATCTCGCCGATGATTACAATGCGGCTTTTAGCCGAAGAGAAAAAGTCAGGCACATTGGAATTACTTATGACTGCTCCTATCACAGAAACACAGGTGGTCGTCTCTAAATACATCTCCAGTTTATTATTCTTTATCGCATTAATTATGCCGACAGTGGCATATGTAATATTACTTATCTTCTGGGGAAAGCCGGATTTAGGAGCGATTATCTGTGGTTATCTCGGACTTATCTGTCTGGCTGGGGTATTTTTGAGCATCGGGCTTTTTGTCTCTTCATTTACCTCTAACCAGATTGTTGCAGTAATTATTACTTTTGTCATACTTCTGATTGGCTGGGTCATCGGATGGGCCGGAGAGTTTTTCAGGGAACAATGGTGGAAGGATATCTTTAAATATATTGGTTTCTTTGAGCACTTTGACGCCTTCAGAAAAGGGCTGATTGACAGCCGAGATTTCCTTTATTGTTTTTCTCTGATTATATTCTTCTTGTTTTTAACAGTTCGGATAGTAGAATCAAGAAGATGGAAATAAATAATACAAATATACAGGGCTGGGGCAGAAGGCAAAAGACCTTTACTTTCTTAAACGCCCTCGTGATGGTCCTGATTGCATTAGCAATTTTAGTCGGAGTAAATTATATCTCTCAACGACGATATTTCCGACTTGATTGCACCTTTAAGCAGGAATATTCTCTCTCAAGTAAAAGCAAAGAAATCCTTAAACAACTCAAAGAGCCAATTATTATATACGCCTTCTTTACTCCAGCACAGGACCTATTTATCGCAGAGGTTCAGCGAATGATGACAGACCTTCTGGAAGAATATAAAATCCATTCTCACGGAAAAATCCAGATAGAAATAATTCAACCATCAATAGACCGCGAAATGGTAGAGGTTTTGCAAAAGAAATTCAAGTTGGAGACAATTGCACAAAACGATATGATTATACGCTCTGGTGATAGTCAGAAAAATGTAAATCTGATAGAGACATATGAGCGAGACTATGGTCCTTATGGCAGGCCGAGCGGTATCAAGTCATTTAAGGGCGAGGAGGCTCTTAGTGCTGCAATCAAGCAGGTCATTCAGCCCCAGAAAACAATCATCTATTTTACCACAGGACATGGTGAAGGAGATGAGGACAATTCCTCGCTTGACGGATATACAACTTTTATCCATTATCTCCAGCGGGAAAATATAGAGAAGAAAAAGATAAATCTTTTAGAGGTCTCACAAATTCCTGCGGATTGTAGTGCCTTGGTTCTACTGGGCCCAAAGACTCAAATCAGCGCACCGGAGACGGCTCTTCTGAATAATTATCTCAAAGAAGGCGGCAGGCTCTTGATAATGCTTGACCCTCTCAGTGAAACTAACTTGTCTGATTTCATGAAGGAATGGGGAATAAAATTGGATGGCGGTATTGTCGTTGACCCTGAAAAATGCATCGCTATCTTCGGTGAAATCTGTCTGATTACTGATAATTACTCATCGCATAAGATTACAGATAAAATGATAGGAGAAGTATCCTATTTCCTCGGTGCACAGGCAGTAGAGTCAATTTCTCCCACTATCGCGACAGAAATAGTAAAATCGTCTCGCACTTCCTGGTTAGAAACCGATATAGAAACCCTCAGCAAAAGCCGGGCAAAATATCATCCTGATAGCGACCGCAAAGGTCCTATCGGACTTGCCGTAGCCGTTAGTAAAACCGAATCCCGTTTAGTAGTCATAGGCGATTCTGATATGATTAGAAATAAATTTATAGAGCCGGAGTCCCTTTTAGGGTTTAGCAGAGTGGACTTACCTCTGAACGCCTTGCGCTGGCTTGCAGGACAGGAAGTCTTTATCGCTATTGAACCAAAGACATTTGAGATAAAACGAATTGACCTCACTCCTGAACGGCAAACATTTTTGGCTTGGTTTAGTTTGGTAATAATTCCTTTAATCGGAGCGATTTTAGGCATCCTTATGTGGCTCATTCGTAGAAAGTAGAGAGAAATGAGTATGGAAATCATATCCGTCTCATGCCAGAGGTCATGTATACGGTCCCCGCAGGCGACCTCTGGCATCACAGACCCAGTGGGAAATAGGACCCCGAATACTTTCGGGGTTTGATATGACGGATTCCGATGGAAAAGAAGCCGATAAAAAGTGTGGAGGATTATGAAAACCAAAACAACTATTATTCTCCTTCTAATTGCCGCTCTGTTAGGTGCGTATATCTTCCTGATTGAAACAAAACTGCCTACTACAGATGAGTTAAAAGAAATAAGAAAGAAGGTGTTTTCTGTAAAGGCAAATGATATTACAAAAATAGTGATAAACGCACCTAATGCCTCTCAAATGACAGTCGGTTCCATTACTCCAACAAGGGTGACAATCATCTGCACAAGAAAGGATTCTGGATGGGCGATGATTGCTCCGCTCAGAACCAGGGCAGATAAATCCACTCTTGACAATATTGCCAATCAGATTGCTGACCTGCAGAAAAAAGATACTATAAAAGAAGTAAGTAATTTAGCGACCTATGGGCTTCTTGAACCGATAATTACGCTCACTTTCCATTCCAGAATCGGCCCAGCGCAGACACTCAAACTCGGCTATCTAGCTCCACTAAATTTGGGTGTCTATCTATCTGTTGAAGGACGCAAGGAAATTTATGTCGTGCCCGAATATTTTGCCGATACCATAAATAAACCGGTTTCTGATTTCCGTCATAAAAAGGTATTTGACGCTAATATTTATGAAGCGAATAACCTTGAGTTTATTTATCCTGATAAAACAATCATCCTCGAAAAGAATAAAGACAATCAATGGCTAATTACCTCGCCTGTCTCAGAAAAAGCCGATGAAAATAAGATACGAGACCTGCTTTCCACAATGGCCGGGCTTTGTGTTGATACCTTTGTCGCTGACAACGAGACAAATTTATCTATATATGGATTGGACAAACCCCTTCTTAAAATAGCCCTTAAATCAGAAATCCTTGTTCTGGGAAGGGAATGGCAATCGGATAAATTTGTTGCTATGAAAGAATCCCGGCCGGACACCATTTTTACTATCAATAAGACCTCTTACCAGAACTTAATGCTTTCCCTTGATGACTTACGAACCAAGCGATTCTTTGAAATAGACCATCCCAAAATAACCAATATCAGGATAAAATACAACCAGAAAGAGGTCGTTAATTTAGAAAAAGACAAGAATAATAACTGGCAGTTTGTTTATCCCGTATTTAGCGGAAGTGATATTGCGCCCTATGATGTCCAGGGATTCCTTGATAAATTAAATAATACCAATATAGAGCAATTTTGTCCCACTGGGATTACGATAACCGATTTAGCGCCTTATGGGCTGGACGAGCCCTTATTAGAACTCACTCTCAATACCACCACTACGCTGATGGGATTTGTTGAAGAGGAAGTGGAAGAGCCAGAAACAAAACTCTATTTTAAACAAACAGATAAACCCCGTATCGTAGCGGTAGATTCCTCGCTCTGGAACTATCTTCAACAGGGCTCTATTATCTTCCGCAAGAAGACACTTTTTAACATCCCTACTGATAAAGTAAAGAAACTTTCCATCTACACACCGGAAAAGGGCTCTCTATCCTATGAAAGGACAAAACCAGACGACTGGCAGATTATTAGCGGCAAAGAAATCAGCAAATCAGACCTCAATAAAATAATGAATGAATTCTGCTATCTGACCGCATCTGAATTTGTAATGGATATGAATCTTAGCGCCAGTCCGGATTTAGCACATTATGGATTGGATAAACCAGAGGCAATCATTACTATGGAGTATGAATGGAAAGGGCAAGTAGTTACAAAATCACTTCATATCGGCACAAAGACAGAAAACCATTATTATGCAAAAATAGAAGATGATGTCGTGGTCTTTAAGATTATACCTTCTATAATGCCCCGATAAATCGAGGTGCCTGAAACAGCGCCACCTCCAACAAATAATTAGGGTCTGCTGAAAAATGATTTTATATCTTCTTGAGTTTGGCAAATTTTATGGGTTAAGGCAAGAAAAATAGGAGGAAATTACTCAAAATAAGAAGGCGGATGTCCGATATCTTATAAGAAGATTGA
>JAGUXD010000069.1 GCA_020062035.1 Candidatus Brocadiia bacterium
AATGGAAACTTGCTAAAACATACCGTGCCTTAAATGAGAACGAAAAAGCATTTCCTATCCTAGAAAAATTGGACTACGAAAAACCAAACAATATTGATATAAAAAGAGAATTGGCTTTAGCATATTACTCAATGGGGTCTATGAGTAATCTTACCCATTGGCAATCCTCCAAGAAAAAATGGGCAGAAATATCTAAATTATTACCTCAGCAATCAGAGAGATGGTGGGAAGCAAAATATTATTTCATATTGATAGACTATGAAGCAGGTAATTTTAAGGAGGCATTATACAGCATTACAATGATAGAAAATGCAATTAGCAAAAATTTTGATAATGACAACTGGGATTATAAAACCAAGTTTCTTCAACTGAAAAAACTTATAGAAGATAAAGGCACCAAATAATTAATTGTTCTCATAAAACTTGACAGCAAAACAAGAGATATATTTATTATTACATAAAAGATAGGGGTTTCAAAATGATAGTTTCACATACTTATTATAAAAAACTAAATATAATATTTTTACTATTAGTGATAATTTTGGTTCAGTTCGTCTTTGCCCAAGAATTAGCAGATGTGATATTGTGGTCACCAGATGGAAAATCTACAAAAGAAGACGCCGGCGAGATTGTAAAAGAAACATTTGAAGGAGTGGATTTAAAGATAAAGGGAAGTGCCGCCGTTATAAAAATCAAGTTAGCCCAGATTAGAAACATTACATATCGTGGTGAACATCCTTTATTCACACAAGCCAGACAATCGCAGGAAGCCGGCAAATATACTCAAGCCATAGATATCTATAATAAACTTCTTTCTGATGCAAACCTAAGAAGTATTTTCAGACAGCATCTTCTTTACAATATCGCTTTATCATACCAATTAGCTGGGCAGATTGATAAAGCGATTGAATCATACGACAACTTGTTTAAGGAGTTTTCAGACACGCGGTATTTCCGACAGGCATATTTTAATAAAAGTGGCTGTTTTAATACAAAAAAAGACATAAAAATGGCAACAGATACCTTAGATGAAGCCAAGGCAAAAGGACAAAAGTTAGGCGATAAGTTTTTATTTGAAGTTGACCTTCGCAAAGCAACCCTGCTGGAGGAAAATAATCAACTTGATAATGCTCGTGGACTTTATAACCGGCTTACTGCTATCGCAATAAGAGAACCTACTATTTTATACCGGGCTAAGGCGGGACTTGGTAGAATTCATATCCTGAATAAAAATTTCACTGAAGCAGAGGGCATATTTAAGGAGGTGATTGAAAAACGAGAAGCAGATGATATTGCCAAAGCAGTTGCCTATAATGGAAGGGCTGATTGTATTATTGCCCGTAATCCATCACCTGACCTTAAGACATATAAAGCCGCTTTATTTGATTATCTAATATCTAAAGTGCTTTATGCGGCTCCGCCTGGGGAATCCACACAAGAAGAGGAAAAAGCCATTTATAACTCCGCATATTGTTATGAGAAATTAGCCCAAGCGATGCCACCAGAAAAGAAAAAGGTCTATATTAATAATGCCATTGCCCTCTATAGAGAACTGAAACAAAAATTCCCTGCTTCTAAACTTGTTCCAGATGCTAATAAACGTTCAAGTGAATTAAAATAATAAAGCAAAAATATAAAAAAGGAGAAGAAACAATGTTTTTACGCCAAGTAAATAAAAGCCGAAACAGTACATTATCAAATATAAGAAAATTTTTTTTATTAATAATATTTTTCATCGGTTTTGTTGGATGTAATTATCTTTATGCGGAGGGTCAACCAGGAGTGAAAGAATCCACATTGCTTGATTTAATCAAGGCGGGCGGAATAGTAGGTCTTTTCATTATTTTGGTGAGTATTCTCGGGGGCGGGTTGGTAATTGAGCATTTTGTAAATATTACGAGAGATAAATTATGCCCGCCTGAAATTGTTGCAGAGTTAGAGGCGTTAGTTGAGGAAGGGCAATATGAAAATGCATTAACATTATGTACCTCTAATCCTAATTTCTTCTGCAATATTGTAGGTGCGGCTCTTTCCAAAGTTAATGTCGGCTATGAAGCGATGGTTGAAGCAATGCAAGCCGCCGGCGAAGATGAAGCCGCCAAACTAAATCAGAAAATAAGTTATATCTCTCTTATCGGTAGTATCACTCCAATGCTGGGACTGCTTGGAACTGTTGTCGGTATGATATCCGCTTTTGGTATAATCAAGACCAAAATGTCGCCTTCACCTGCTGACCTTGCTAAAGGTGTTGAAGAGGCGCTTGTTACTACTGCTGAAGGACTTTTGGTTTCTATCCCTATGATGACCGTCTTTTTCTATTTTAAGAATAAAGTAACACTATATATTATTCAACTCGGAATTATGGCTGGTGAATTTGTTGACAAGTTCAAGGGGGTATCTGTAGAAGAATAGTCATAATCAATCTCTTAATAATAATTATGAAGATAAAACGTCGCGCAATGCTGGAGTCAACAGGGCTGAATATGACCCCGATGATTGATGTAGTTTTCCAATTAATCGTCTTTTTGATGTTGGCTACTGACTTTACCAATACCGAGATAGAACGGGTCTATCTTCCTAAAGCAGATGCAGCGCAGGCTGATGACCATCCTGACAAAACTCGTTTAATGGCAAATATTATCCACCGAATTTCAACCGAATCTGATTGCCCACAACTAAAATATAAAAATGGCGTTCTATTGCAACCCTGCCAGATTGAAAACCACTGGAAAATAGTGGTAAGAGGCGAGGAGATTAAAACCCAAGAAAGATTAGAGGAATTGCTTACCATAGAAGGCAATTTAGATAGAGAAGTTCCTGGTAATCCTAAAACACCTTCAAATAAGCCGGTTATGATACGGGCTGATGGTAGTGCGCCTTTTCATCTTATTACCAGAGTTTTAGAAGCTGCTGGTAAAGCATTGGTATGGAAATTAGAAATCGGGGCCGAAAAACCACCAGAATAAACCCCGTTAAAAATACCAGGACCACAGATTACACAGATTAGAATCCGTGAAATCTGTGGGTTGACCTTTTCCTTATATGGCAAAACGAAAAAAATACCAACCAGAAGATATCTCACTGGCACTCCAGATGACACCTATGATAGACGTAATCTTCCAGTTAATGATATTCTTTATGTGCTCTATTCATTTCAAATCATTAGAAGGAAAATTATATTCTTATCTTCCCAGAGATAAAGGAATGGCATCAACTCAGGTCGTTGACCCTATTTTAGATGAGGTTCGTATTAAATTGATTTATAGTGAAAACGCACCTTTGTTAACCAGAATGAAAATAGGCGACCAGGAGTTTCCTGATTGGGGGACATTGTATAGCTATATTAGAAATATTGCGCCTAAGTTGAGAACAATGAGTGGAGATGTTATTCCAGTTAAAATAGATGCAGATGACAAAGTTATTACTCAGGCGGTAGTTCATGCACTTAATATCTGTAAAAAAGCCGGTGTGGAAAAAACAGAATTTGCGGCTAAAACTTCTCCAAAACCTAAAAAATAACTATTCCGATGAGATAATTTCCTATGCAATCAAGAAAATTTTTATTATTGATAATTTTCTTTGCCCTCTATTTCCTAAGCTGCGCAGGACCACCGCCTAAACCTGTCGTTTCTCTGAAAAACCGCCTGCCTCCTGCTGAAGAATTATTGGGAACAATTGTAATAATAGAGACTATCGTTACGGCCTCTGTTTCGGCCGGCTTAAGTAATTTACCATTTGTCCATTTTGCAATAGTGACTAACCAATCTGATATTCGGCTGACGGCTCTTAAATTTGGGCAGACTGGCTCAATTAAAGATAGTGATATTAAAATGGTTAAACTTTATCTTGATAATGGTGATGATATTTTTGACGCGGTTAAAGATATTTCTATTTCTTCATCACGAGTTAAAGACGGTATTTGTGAATTCAAGATAGACTATCCTATTATCAACAAACCGCAATTATTTTTTGTCACTCTTGATTTAGCATCACAAGCAACAGGGACAATCTCTCTAGTATTTACAGAGGACTCCTTTGAAACTACAGATATAATTGATATTACCCATAAATCTCTTTTTCCTTTTACTGCCAGCTCTTCAATATCAGAAGCGCCTCCTGAAGTATTACTGCCGCCGGAAAAACCAGAGAAAATTCCACTAAAACCACAACCACTTCCTATACCTAAACCAATTCCGGTACCTAAGGTGATAAAACCAGAACCAACGACTCCTTCAGAAATCATCTCAGAGTTAGAGAAAGAGAAGACCATTAAGATGCAGGAGAACGAATTTATAGCCCAGAAATATTATGAGATGGGTTTGAAGTTATTCAAGGAATTCAACTATCATCAAGCCAAAGAAAAATTAGAAAAGGCATTAGAACTTAACCCCCACCATCAAGAAGCCCGCAGATTACTGCAGGAAATTCAGATGCTTTTGGGGTCCCGGGCAGAGGAAATCAAAGTAGTTAAAGAGTTTCTGGAGAGCCAATTAGCAGTCAAGATTCAAGAGACCGAGATAGTGGTGCGTAATCATTACTTAACAGGTGAACGTTTATTATCAGAAAAGAAATATCAGGAAGCGCTTATAGAGTTTGAGGCAATAGAGGCAAAACTCAAGTGGATTCCCTATGATATTGGTTTACAAGATTATCTTAACAAGGCGAAAGATAAAATAAAGCAAGTAAAGAATTTGGCTGTAAAGCATGAAGAAGATGTGATGCGTCAACGTCGTGAGGCCGCGACCCTCGTGGCGCAGGAAGAGGAACTCAAACGTCATCAGGAGTTTAATGAGAAGATAAAATCGCTTTTTAGAGAGGCATTGGTATTTTTTGAGCAGAAACGCTATGAAGAGGTAGAGCGGGTTTGTAATACGATATTGCAATTGACCCCACAGTTTTATTTAGCAGGGGAGTTGAAAAAAGAAGCCATAAGAGCACGGCACTACAAAGTATCAGCAGATTATATTCAACGTCGTTCAGAAAATCTAAGAGCGCTATATGATGATTTCAAGGAAACACTTATTCCATATGCAGATGATAAGATGGTTAGATATGACCCCAAGGTCTGGGAAGTCGCATCAAAAAGAACAACGCCAGGAATAATAGTCAGCAAATTAGAGGAAGACCCAGATATATTAGAGATAAAACGGAAACTCAAAGGGATAAAGTATGATTTTAGATTAGAAGATGTTTCCTTATTTGAGGTGGTTAGCGATATTCAGCAGAGATACAGGATAGCTATAGTGTTTGACCCTGATGTAACGCAGGAAGGAACACCATCAGAGCGCAAATCCTTTACCTTGATAGGGCTGCCATTAGATGTGGGATTAAGGAATCTATTAGAAATGTATGATTTGACCTATACCTTTCATAGTGAGTATAAATGCGTCTGGATAACCAAAATGGGGAAATTAGAAGAGGAATTAGAATGGCGGGTGCATAATGTAGAGGATTTAGTAAGAGAGATTCCTGAATTTTCTGGACCTAATATAGAGTTACCGCTATCGCCTGGAGGTCAGGCCTCATGGGTACCGCCGACCGCAGAGATGCCAGCCGTTCCACCTATTCCGATAGAGGAAGAAGGCGGGATTATAGATATGATAAAAAAATACACCGGCAAAGATAAAAGGGGTCAATCTACATGGGAGTCTCCCGGCGTGAGTATAAAACGGGTCGGCGAAAGTTATAAGATATTAGTGGTACATACTTCATCTACGCAGGAGGAAATAATAGAGTTTTTACAGATACTGCGTTCCTTCAGGACAGCGATGGTAGCGATGGAGGCTACATTTATCTCAATAACAGATGATTTTTTAGAGATTTTAGGCATAGAGTTAAGGGATATTCCCAGAGTACCCATCCCGAACCAGCCGGAGATACCAAGACAGCCACAGCCAACAGCCGGGCTATTGCCAGGAGGCAATAGAGATATACGGTTCAGAACAGCGTACTCATTTCGTAATGCGATAGGTAATATAGAGGCCTCCTTACCGCCCTCAGCCGTAGGTGGATTAGGAATGCAGTTTTCGGTGTTAGGTAAACCCAGGGTGAATATGTTATTATCTGCCTTAGAGAAGACAGGCAAAGGAACAATCCTTGACTCACCTAAGATAATAGCGTTAAACGGTCAGAGGGTGAATGTAAGTTTCTTAAAACAGCGTCAATATGTGCAGGATGGCGATATTCAAGGTGGAGCAGTTGCTTATGAGCCGGTGGTTAATATCTTTTCTACAGGAATTGTCCTTGATGTAAAACCAGTAATGAGTTATGATAGAAAATTTATTACTGTCCATGTTTTTCCGACTCTAATAGAGTTAATGGGATTAAGAACAAGAAGATTAGAATTCAGCGCTACCCCGCCTGGTGTGGGACTTCCAGTTTATACTTTTATTGATATTGAACTGCCTTGGCTAAGACTACAGAGAGCCAGAACCAGCGCAGTTGTCCCGGATGGTGGTGCGGTTGTTTTAGGTGGAATGAAGACCGTCTATGATAGAACTATCAGTTCTTCTACTCCATTATTAGATAAAATTCCGGTTCTGCAGGTATTTTTCAGACGCAGAATCCAGGGTGAGGAAAAACGTTCTCAGTTAATTATAATCAGTGCAGAGATTATTGAACTGCCTGAGATTGAAGAAACCGTTCAATAATCCCGGTGGGACAAATCTATAAAAAGCATATAAAATTGAGTAAGATAAAGGCAATCTTTTTTGATATAGACGATACCTTATATTCCACTTCTCTTTTTGCTTCAAGAGCAAGATTAAATTCCATCCGGGCTATGATTGCTCAGGGACTTTACCTTCCTGAAAAACAACTTTATAAAGAATTGGACGAAATTATTAAAGAGTTTTCTTCTAATTATGAACATCATTTTGATAAATTGTTGTTGCGAATTCCTGAACAAAGTTATCAGGGCATAAGTCCTTCTGTATTGGTTGCCTCTGCAGTGATTGCCTATCACGAAACCAAATCACGGGAACTGACACCATATCCTGATGTTATTCCGACCCTCAAATCGCTTGCCAAAACCGACTTAATTAGAGGCGTTATTACTGACGGATTGGCAATTAAGCAATCAGAGAAACTGCTTCGTCTGAAATTGTATCATCTCTTTACTCCCGGAGCCGTATTTATTTCTGATGAGATTGGTATCAGCAAATCTAATGTTAAACTTTATCAACGGGTTTGTAATGACCTCTATCTTTCTCCATCAGAGATAATATATGTCGGCAATGACCCGGTTAACGATATTGACCCGGCAAAAGCAATTGGAATAATAACGGTTCTTGTCCGCCGGGGTGTCAAATCCCTTACAAAAAAAGGTAGATTAAAACATGATTACCAGATAACTAATTTCAGACAACTTCTCAAGATAGTCAAATCAAAAGAATGAAACAAATTGCAATTAGAACCGAAAATCTCTCACGACGGTTTGGCAGGTTCCCTGCTGTGCAAGACCTTTCATTAGAAATATACGCAGGTGATATTTATGGTTTTCTCGGGCTTAATGGCGCTGGTAAAACTACGACTATCCGAATGCTCCTTCGCCTGCTTAAACCAGACGCAGGTAAAATATTTGTCTATGGAAATGATTTAGATGCCGCTTATCTGGAGATAATGAACTATCTTGGCGGTTTAGTTGAGACGCCTACTTTTTATCCTTATCTTTCAGGACGCGAAAATATTAGTTTATTCGCAAGATTACGAATGCTCAAATCAAGAGACCTGATTAATTCTATTGTGAATGACTTATTGGCATTGGTGGGCTTAAAAGAACGGGCTGATGATAAGATTCATATCTATTCCCAGGGTATGCGACAACGTTTAGGCATTGCTTCGGCACTTCTGCCTTGCTTTATTCCCAATTTGAGCAAATCGCCGATTGTTATCCTTGACGAACCGACCAATGGTCTTGACCCGCAGGGAATCAGTGATATACGCAACCTTATACAAAAACTTAATCAGGAAAAGAAAATTACTTTTCTTATCTCAAGTCATCTGCTTTCTGAAATGGAATTACTCTGTAACAGGGTTGGCATTATCAGAAACGGCAAATTAATAATCTCAGAAGACCTGCAAACACTATTAAAACAAGAAGGTGTAGAGATAACCGCGCCCAGAAGACACCTGGAAAAATATTTTATGGGTCTAATATAAATTATGCTATCAAGAATCTGCACATTAACCAGAACAGAATTATATAAACTCCTTCGTCAGCGGCTATTTTATATTACATTGTTTCTTCTCGTAGCCGTGGTTGTCCTTTCAGTTCTGAGCGAGCGACTGTTCCCTTCTACTAAAAACCCAATCAACGGCTTTAATCCGCTTATTAACGGCTCTATTAACGGCTTCAGGTTTTCATCCTATCTAATTCTTATTATCGGCTCGCTTCTTTTTGCCTCAGAAACTACCTTAGGGACACTCAAGACCATCTTCATCGCCCCGTTTCGCAGAAGCGAATTTGTCATCGCCAAAATTATTACCCTGTTCATTTTATCTGTCCTCTTTACCTTTATCATTGAACTGCTTTCTATCGGTCTGGCTTTTTCTGTCTACGGATTCTCGGATATTAAAGACCCCACTTTTGTAGAACTCATTCACTTATCTTCTTCTGAGATACTTCTTTATACTGCATATAGTTTTATTCATATTATTGTTCCTCTGATAACGGTGGGCTTAATGGGGCTGTTTATCTCTGTTCTTGTAGATAATGCCGGCATCGCGGTCGGAGTAAGTATTATTATCTACTTAATCCTTGATACATTCATCGCCGGACTATATGAAAACCTATCCTCATTTTTATTCACGCCTTATTTGACTTATTATCTTGAGCCGATAAAAAATATAACCGATGGTATTTTAGAAGAAATATGGAAGTTTGAATTGATTAATAGGGCATTCGGTTTCAGCAAACAAGATATCTCGCTTGACATAGCCAGAAATATCTCTGTTATTAAAAGTTTTATTGTGCCAATAGGATATTCGGCTATTTTTACCTTTCTCTCAATTATCTTGGTGAGCAAAAGACCATCTTAACCAATTTTATTCATACGATGCTTAATGATAAATAATGCCTTTGCTCAAAGGTTCTCAATTATAGCAGGTCTAAAGCAGTTCTCATCAAATTTAAGCGCCTCGTCTATTTTAGAAAGCATACTCTTTTTATCTCTGGGCAGTTGTCCTGAGATATTGACAAAATTAGAGATATGGTCGCTCAAGAATAGTCCTGTTACCTTGAGATTTTCTAATAAGGTCTTTGTTTCCTGAAGCGCCTGATGTGGCGTCAATAATTGAAATTCACCTTTTTCATAATCCTTATAAAGTGGTGCGTTTGGAACTGGTACCCAGGTTCTCAAACGAATATAATCAGGGTCTATCTCATTTAGGACCTTTGCCGTGTCTATTGAATGTTCTTTTGATAAGTCCTTACCAGCGATTCCGACTAAAACATATTCGCTTAATTCTATACCCGCATCTTTTACCCTTTTGGCTGTTTCTATCATCAATTTAGAGTCCGCGCCCTTTTGTATCCTTCGTAAGACCTCATCATTCCCGCTTTCTAATCCCTTATGAATCCTTTTCAGACCTGATTGCCTTAACCGCCTCAGGTCTTCTTGTGTCTTGAATTTAAGAAACTTGGCTGAGGCATACAGGGTAAGCCGTCTTAATCCCGGAAAAACCTCATAGCAAAACCTGAATATCTCTTCCAATTCCGCGGTCTTCATTATGATAGTGTTCCCATCAGGGAAAAAGATACTCTCAATATCATCATTGTAGAATTGCCTTGCGGTGAGAATATCCTTCTTTATATCAGCGACTTTTCTAATCCGAAACTTCTTGCCTTTATACATCCCGCAGAAGGTGCATTTATTATGCGGGCATCCAATCGTGGCTTGAATTAAGATGCTATTTGCCTCTGAAGGTGGGCGATAGACCGGCTCTTCGTAACGCATTTATAACCTTTTATTCTTCCTCTTAAAAAGCATTCTGTCTGCGCTTAGTATCATCTCTTCAGCAGAACGGATATTTCCAGACAGGGCACTTATCCCAGCGCTTATTTTTAACCTGAATGGTTTTTGAGGGCTATTCAGGTTGGTGAAAAGATAGTTGCTGATATTGTGAGTGATATTATCGGCTTTTTGACCAGCCCCTTTTAGATTTGTCTCGGGCATAATAATGGCAAACTCGTCACCACCATATCTGCAGACCGAATCCACCTTGCGAGAATTACGACTAAGCAAATGGCCAACCTCTTGCAGAATTCTATCGCCTTGACGGTGCCCATAATTATCATTGATTGTCTTAAAATTATCAAGGTCAACAAATATTAAAGATAGATTTCTGTGGTATCGTTTGGCTCTGGCGAATTCCTCTGATAGCACCTTCTCAAAATAACGGCGATTATACACACCAGTCAGCCCATCATGGATTGACTGAAACTTTAATGTATCAGTCAACCGAACATTTTCTATGGCTAATCCGACCGCATTTACTAAAGTCCTTAAAACATCATAATACCCCTTTTGAGCAGTGGGATTATCTTTCATAAGTTCTTTTTCTTTGGGATTTATCTTCAGGAGCAACAATCCGATAATCTCATCTCTGCCTCGTAAAGGTAAAATCAGGCATTCTTTTGTCTCACCATCCATAAAAAGCGGATTAGAAATATTCGGGTTAGAGATAAAATAACGAAGCGCCCTGCATAAAATGTGCTCCTTATGAATATCTATCTTCCGGGGGAGAACCTTTCCATCACAGGTGATTTTAGCAGCGGTATTCTGTTTATAACATAACTCTAAATTATTGCCTGTTAAAAAATAGACCGCACTTGCCTCGGAATTCATCTGGTCGCGTTTGACTAACGTATCGCAGACATCCTTGATAATATGTTCTTCTGAAGGCATTTTTAATAATGATGAGGTCAATCTGGGAACCGCCTTTATCTTCTCGGTCAAGAACCAGACCCGATTGGTCGCCATCGCCAGTTCGGTCATCTTTTCTCTTAATGATTTTTCCCACTCAATTTTATTGCTGATGTCTCTCATTGAACCGATTGATAATAAACGGGAATCAACCTTTACTACACGCACGCTTATTTCTACCGGGATTATTTTATTATCTTTATTTTTTATTATGAATTCATATCGTTCTGAGTGAACACCGGCTTTTCGTCGTTTCACTATTTCTGCTAAACGAGACAGGTTTTCTTCAGGAACAATATCAGAGAATTTTAACTCAGAAACTAATCTTTTAGCAGGGGAACCTGTTAACCTGGCAAATGCCGGATTTACCATAATAAATCTTAAGGTCTCAATATCAAGAATAAATTGAGGGTCATTGGCATTCTTAAATACCGCCTCTAATGGTAGATTCTTTAACATAACTCAATTATCTCCGCCTACGAATAAGGGAATTAGTTTGATATGCTGAATAACAGCCTGCTTAAACCTTTTTTTAATATACCAAATAAATATTTTATGTCAATAATAATTTAGTAAAATCTAACTGGTATGAGTTTAGATAAACTAAAAAAGCAGACAAAAAAGTTTCCCCCAACCAGTGGTGTCTATTTAATGAATAACAGCCGGGGTAAAGTTATCTATATCGGCAAAGCCGCTAATTTGCGAGCAAGGGTTAAAAATTATTTCCAGAAAATATTGCCTGCCAAATTATTATCTCTAATGCAAGAAACATTTTCTATCAATTATCGTAAGACCGAAAGCGATTTGGATGCCCTTCTATTAGAAGCACGATTGATAAGGGAATTACAACCAAAATATAACAACCGTCTTACTGATGATAAAACATTTCCATTGCTGGCAATCTCTCAGGAACCATTTGCCCGTGTCTTTATCACTCGTGAGCGAGGTAGAAAAGCAATAGATTATTACGGGCCCTTTATCAATAGAACAGACCTCCATAATGCCATCAGAGTCCTACAACGTATTTTTAGATTTAGAACCTGTAAATATAAGATTTTTCCAACTGCAGAGCACAAGTATAAAAGTTGCTTGTTAAGTCATATTAAATTATGTTCTGCACCCTGCCTTGGCAAGATTAGCCAAAAAGAGTATCAGGAAACAATTGACTCTCTCAAAACCTTTCTCAGTGAGCATAAAGTTGAGCTTATAAAGAGATTAGAAATATTGATGAATAAGGCAAGTAAGCAATTAGAATACGAGAATGCCTGCCTTTATCGGGACCAACTTAATGCTGTCAAAAATATTGCTGAAACCGGAAAATTAGGTCCATTTTATGAAGAACCTTTATTAGCCGAGACGCCTTCAGAAAAACTACATTCTCTGGAGACGGTTTTAGGCCTGCCTCATCTTTCCCGCATAGAAGCCGTTGATATCTCTGATATTAAAGGAACTCAATCAGTCGGGTCTGTCGTGGTTTTTATTGATGGTGAACCGGTTCACCATCTCTATCGCAGATTTAAGATAAAATATACACAGGAAGGAAAACCCGATGACTATAGCCGAATTAAAGAAGTGGTTTACAGGAGGTTTTTACGGCTTTCGCAATCTGCTACAGGGGTAGATTTGCTCCTGATTGACGGCGGTAGGGGACATATAAATAAAGTATTAGAGATTTTTGATACCCTCAAGATTACCCCTCCTGTAATGGTTGGCTTAGCCAAAGCAAAAAAGATAGAAACAGTTTATCTTCTGAAGGATAGTGTAATCAAGAAATTTAGGATGATGGATAAATTAAGATTATTAGGATATATCCGTGATGAAGCCCATCGCTTCGCACAGAAATATTTCCATTTCAGAAAAACCAGAGAATATGCAATCAGGATAAAGTAACATAACAGGTATGCATATTATGAAAATTATCAGCGGTAGGTTCAGGGGAATAAGTTTGTATTCACCTAAGAGAATTGATACTCGTCCGGCCCTGGCAAGGATGAGAAACTCATTATTTAATATTCTTGCTGGTAAAATGGATGGGAAAAGAGTTATAGACCTCTTTGCTGGCACAGGCAGTATCGGTTTTGAAGCCCTGAGCCGTGGTGCAGGATATTGCCTGTTCGTGGAGAATAATCGTACCTGTTTAGAATGCCTCCGCAAAAATATCTCGCGATTGAATGTAGAAAACCAAACCAAGGTCTTATTTATAGATGCCTTTAATATTATTTCTTATCCCGCCAAGGCGGGAACAGATGAACAATTTGATTATATCTTTATTGACCCGCCCTATAAATATTATGACATCCAACACTTAAGAGACAAGTTGTTTTCCCTGATAGATGAATTTGCCCGGGATAAAATCCTATCTCCAGAAGGAATGATAATTGTAGAGCATAGAACCAGGATGAGAGATGGTAATCAGTTCAATAATCTTGAGCATCTTGAACGTGTAGATTTACGCAATTACGGTCAGACATCACTATCATTTCTTATACCTAAAGCACAAATATCGTAATGCTTTCGGAGTGGAGAGATATTGTTCCCATATCCGTCATTTAGGACGTAGATGCCTACAGGGCATCCAGGGGGTGTTCGCAGATAATTTCTATAAGGAGACCCACAAGGGTCCTAGCCTGCATTATTCATGTCCCCACCCCGCCCTGCCCCGCCCCGAACCCCGAAAGCATTCGGGGCGGGGCAGGGGAGAGGTGTAGTGCTGTCTGTTACTTTTGAGTGAACAGCGCGGTTATTCGTTTGAGCGTTGCCGGCGCCAGTCCTCTGGCCGTCCATTTAGCAGTGACGATAGAGACCTCACCTGTTAACTGCGCTCCGCTGAACCTTTTGGTTATCCTGCCCATTTCTCTGGCAAAGGCGAGATAAGAGAGATTATCTTTTATAGGTGTGCCATCTTCACCAAGAATTACTTTTACCTCGTCATCCAATGTCGACTGCTGGGCAAATGCCTCCGCAATATGTCCTTTCATCTTTTCCTTATGAAGCAGCATCTTTGGAGGGACTACATCACCACCATATTTGACATCACATAACTCCATTCGTCTTATTGATGATCTTCGCCCATTCTTTATCACCCCCTTTCATTAAATAATACTACATCTGCGTTCTCCGCGTCTTCGCGGTAAAAAACATCTGTCTTATCAGTGGCTTTTTTTACTTCTACTGTCAAGAAAAACTTGATTGTTTTATGCACAACATTGAGGGTCTATATTTATCTATTACCGACCTATCCCGTGGACTGTGTAGAGGACAGTATAGGATACAGTATAGGATACAGTATGGGATACAGTGTAGGATACAGTATAGGATACAGTGTAGGACACAGTGTATGATACTCTGTAGGATACAGTGTAGGATACAGTATGGGATACTGTGTGGGATGCAGTATGGGAGACAGCGTGGGATACTGTGTAGGATACTGTGTGGAATACAGTGTAGGATACAGTATGGGATACAGTAGGGGATACAGTATCCCCCACAATACCCCCCCTCTATGAGAATATTGACATAACCACTTGTAAGTCATAGAGT
>JAGUXD010000022.1 GCA_020062035.1 Candidatus Brocadiia bacterium
CAGATAACTAACACAGGAGATTTAAATGGCTTATCTCAAAATATTTTTCCCTACGGGACAGGAGGGGGCCGATAAGGGTATTATCAAACAGATTCCTCTGAAATCTGGCGGAAAATTTATTATCGGTCGTGCCCCCAACAATAACCTTGTTCTCAGCAACGATAATAGGTGCTCCCGTCATCATTCCGAGATATTTAAGAAGGAAGAATGGTATTTTATCAGAGACCTGAAAAGTAGAAACGGAACAATTGTAAATGGTAATAAAATCCAGCCAACCGGAGAAGGTGAAGGAGAAAAACTTGTCTCGGGTTCTATCATCAATATCGGTAATAGTTCGTTTGAGTTTGTATTAGACGAGGATTCGGCAGTAAAAGAAGATGAGATAGCACCGGTGGGGCAAGTTACAAGCGAGAAAGAAGTAAGATTTATAGGCCCATCCCCTACGGGACAAGCTGACGAAAGAGTTCTAACAGAAACCGTAGAAATAAAACTTGACGAAGAAGAAGAGGCAAAACACCAGGCGGATTTTATCGGCAAAAAGGTTACCTCTAAATATCTTTCTAATGTTTATGAAATAGCCCGCATCATCTCTTCAGAAAGGACGATTGGTTCGTTACTTGATAAGGTTCTTAAGTTTATTGTCGGACCGGTAAAATTAGACGCTGGCTACATCATCTTGGTAGAGAAAAACAGAGATAAAATTACCTTTCTTGGAAGGCATCCTAAAGACCAATCTGCTCGGATGCCCAGAATAAGTAAGACCATTATAAAGAGAGTTATCCAATATACCAGACCAATTCTTACCGCAGACCCGGAGACACTGGGCACAACTGATGTCAGTTCAGTTATTTGCGTCCCGCTTATTAAAATGGCGAACTATGATGGCATTTTATATTTAGAGACTACTGATAAGGAAAAGCAATTCAGCCAGGAAGACCTTGAGATTACAAGCACCATAGCAATCCAGACCGGTCTTGCGATGATATCCATCTCTGCCTCAGACAGGGCAAGGAAAATGTTAATGTCAATGGTAAAGATGCTTGTTTCTATTGTGGAGATGCAGGATTTGAGTATGCAGGGGCATTCAGAACGGGTTGCGAATTATGCCTTAGCGATATCTATGCATTTAGGAATGAGCATACCACAACTCCATCAAGTCCAGTTATCAGCGTTGCTTCACGACATCGGCAAAATCATCTCAACTTCCACGGCAAAAGAGGAACATATTTATTCTGCGGAAAAATTATTATCTCAAATCCCTGACTTAGGTGAAGTCCTGCCGGCTATTAAATACCATCACGAACGGCTTGATGGAACCGGATTCCCTTATCAAATTAAAGATAAAAATGTTCCTTTATTAGCAAGGATTGTAAGTGTTGCTAATGTCCTGGACAATCTGATTATCAGTAGCGGAAAAAAAGGCACAGGACTACCCGTGAGCGAAGCAATCTCCGAGATAGAACAGCAATCAGGTAAAGGATTTGACCCGGCCGTTGTAAATGCTCTTATAACAAGTCACAATGACGGTTCATTATTCAAAAGTGCGAAGCCATTTGAACAGGGCTTGTAACCTGCGAATACTGACTAAACGTTTATTCTATATCGGTCTATTTCAGTATTGTTCAGTGCTGTGATATTATCTGGCGCAATGGTATCATCTGATAATATTTTCAGCCGGACCGCAGACGAATCAATATCCGCATAACGGGCAGTAATTCTCCCTGCTAATCGTAAATCATCTTCTATGAACAGCCCTCTTAACAGAGAAACCGGTCCTGTGTAATCTGCTATCTCAAAAAGGATATCATCAGCTTTAGCAAGGTTGGTAAGAGTGTGATTTTCTTTCTCATTTCTTCCGATAATGAGTTTGAGGTCTTTATTTAGACGAAAATGCCTGCCGATATTCAATAAAAGGACATCATTGAGTTCAAAATCGGGCTGATAGGTCAAAAGGTCTTTCATTCTCATTGCAAAACCGGGGTCAGTTAAAAGGCATCCACCTGCCGGACAAGGATAATCTTTAATCTCAAATAGATTGGCAAGAGAGATTTGTTCTTTACGGGACCTGCCTGAGATAGCGAGTAACTTTTCACGGTCTATCCATCTATTCTTTTCCGGAATAGTTGGTTCTAATAATTTAGCAGAAAGAGGTCTTAAGATAAGTCCTTTCAGGTTAGTTTCTTTTTCAATAAGAGAAAGAGCAGAAAGGTGCTGGGACATAGGTCTCTGCCCTAAAACTTCACCGGTAATCAGAAAGGATGCCCCTGCTTGATTCATTCGTTCCTTTGCAGAGCGAAACATACTTATTCGGCAATCTATACAGGGATTTATATTACTGCCATATCCGTATTTGGGTTTTTTGACCGCTTCTAAAAGAGAAGAGGTGTTGTTGATATTTTTTACGGATAGATTGAATTTGTCGGCTATTTTTTTGGCAGAACTACCGCATTCGCCCTGGGCACCATCACAGCGACAAAACACAGTCGTGAAATGTAGTGCCTCTATTTCAAGTGAAACGATTGCAGAATCTAATGTAACCTCTATTGCCAAAGTAGAGTCTAACCCACCAGAGAGTAATGCGATTGCTTTCATTATTCGCATAGTATAATTTATAGCCAGAAGGTCAATGAAAACAATTCTGTACATAATTTATGTGTGGATTTTTTGACGGGACAGAAATATGATGATATAAATAATGCGTGAGGGACGGGATTAAAAAATGGGACCAGAAACAATATATATAAAAGATGCGGTAGATAAAGTAAATAAACGTGTAAAAGAGGCATCGTCCCGTGCTGGAAGAAATCCAGATGATATTACGATTGTAGCAGTTACCAAAAAAGCAGATATTGAAACGGTGCAATTACTTTCTGAATTAAATTGGAAGAATATCGGCGAAAATAGAGTTCAGGAAGCGATTGCTAAGGCAAATACTTTTCCTGATAATCGCTTTACCTGGCATATGGTCGGACACCTCCAAACAAATAAGGTGAAAAAAGCGGTTTCTTTATTTGACTGGGTTCATTCTTTAGATAGTTTTCATTTAGCAGAGAGCATCCAAAAAGAAGCCCAGAAAATAAATAAGTTTATTAAGGTGTTAATTCAGGTAAATGTAAGTGGTGAAACAGCCAAG
>JAGUXD010000142.1 GCA_020062035.1 Candidatus Brocadiia bacterium
GGCGGATTTGATTTACAAGGTGCTGAACAGATTATTGAGGCAACCCGTAAAATCAAGCAAGCCCCTCCGGGCGGAGTCAAGACACACTTTGAACATACCGGTTTCTTCAAGAGCGTATTTGAGACAGAAGAAACCGCAGTCGGTGCATTGAGGAACGCGATGAAGATGATGCCGGCCTATAACACAGATTTCTTCAAGGTTGCTGAGTCAAAGCCGCCTCTGTATCAGCCCAGTGAAATTGATTATATTGTGCCGTTTAACCAGAAGCGCTCATATAATGTGGAACAGGTGATGGCACGTATCTTTGACAACAGCGAACATACCGAATACAAGCCCGACTACGGTCCTGAGGTCTATTGCGGACTGGCAAAATTGGACGGATTCCTGGTCGGCGTGATTGCCAATAGACAGGGATTCCTGCCAAAGGGTTATCCAAAATACGCTCCATATCCAGGTGTGGGTGGTAAATTATATCGTGAGGGCTTAATCAAGATGAATGAATTGGTTACCTACTGCGGCAGAGACAGGATCCCTATAATTTGGTTTCAGGATACGTCAGGCATAGATGTCGGCGACATTGCCGAAAAGGCAGAACTATTAGGTTTAGGACAAGCACTTATCTATTCTATCCAGCAATCCGACTTACCGATGGCAACCGTGATTTTGCGTAAAGGCACAGCCGCGGCTCACTATATTATGGGCGGACCACAGGCAACCAGCAACAATGCATTCACATTAGGCACACCTACTACCGAAATCTATGTAATGCATGGCGAGACCGCGGCCGCGGCGTCGTTCTCCAGGCGTCTGGTCAAGGAAAAGGACGCGGGCAAACCATTAGAGCCGGTGATAGAGCAGATGAACAAACTCGCCCAGCAATACTATGACCAATCCAGACCGGTCTATTGCGCCCAGCGTGGCTATGTGGATGAGGTTGTCCCTTTCGTACAATTGAGGAACTACTTTTCCGCCTTTGCCGGCGCTTGTTACCAGAACCCCAAGAGTATCTGTCCCCAACATCAGATGATTCTTCCCAGGACGATTAGGGGATAAAGAAATATGGCCACAGATTACACAGATTGAGCTCGTATGCACGGTATTATAACCTGTATTCTATAGAAGATAACCTGTATTCTGTAGAATATAATCTGTTGTTTCTTATGGATAATGATACCATTATTGCTATTTCAACACCATTAAGCAACTCACTTAAAGGGATAATTCGTCTTTCAGGTAAAAAGGCATTTCCATTAGTGCAAAGTGCCCTTAATAAGAAGATGCCCGCGAATAAAACATGGCAGACATTGGACTGTGATTTATGTCTTAAGGTGCCTGACTCACCTGCAGGTGCAAGTAATAAAGAGAAATGTTTTATTCCGATTATGGTTTATCTGATGCGTGCTCCGTTTTCTTATACCCGTGAAGATGTTGTGGAGATACACACCTTTGGCTCAATGGCTTTATTAAAAGATATTATGGGCTATTTTATAAGAAAAGGGGCAAGGTTATCTCAGCCCGGCGAATTTACTAAACGGGCTTTCCTTAACAATAGAATTACTCTTTCTCAGGCAGAAGCGGTCATGGAAATTATCCATTCTTCATCTCAGAGAGAACATCAACTGTCAGTAAATAAATTATATACGCATTCTTCTCATTATCTTAAGGTGACTAAACAGGAACTGCTTAATCTGATTTCACGAATGGAACTTTCTCTTGATTTCTCTGACCAAGATATTGAGATAGTTAGTCATAGAGAGGTGAAGAAAGCCATAAAACAAATCTCAGATAGTATTCAGAGGGTTTTGGAGAGTAGTTTATCAAAACCCGTATCTAAAGAGGGTATTATTTGTGTTTTATGTGGTAAGCCGAATGTCGGTAAATCCAGTATCTTCAACCGGCTTGTCAGAGAGCGTAAAAACATCGTTTCTCATATCCCGGGCACTACCAGAGATTATATTGAAGGTAGATTTTCATATAGGGACACAGATTTTAGAATTTTTGATACTGCTGGAATAGAATATGAGACAATGACTTCCAAAATACGTTATCAGGCACAAAAATATACTGATAATATCCTAAACCAGGCAGATATATGTCTTGTTGTATTAGATGGTTCTGAGAGGATAGAAAAAGAGGATAGAATGATTCAGAAAAGATTGCCTTCCCATAAGACCATATTAGTTGTCAACAAAATAGATATATTAAGTTCAAGGTTCAAGATTCCAGGTTCAAGGTTTAGTTCGGCTCAAGTGTGGGTAAGTGCATATACTCAAGCAGGTATTAGTAATCTCAAGAAGACACTTGTTAGATTTTGCGAGAAGAAGTTGTCTCAACGTTCATCCGATGAAATGATTATTAACCTGCGAGAGAGAGAAAACCTGCAACTTTGTTTGGAGGCATTAAGCAGGGCGAAAATCAGTGCTAATAAACAACTTTCCTATGAGTTTGTTACCCTTGATTTAAGACAGGTATTAGAGTCATTAGTTCGGGCAATCGATGATGATAAGCATTTTATTCCAGAGGATATACTGAATAATATCTTTTCCAGATTTTGTATTGGTAAATAAATAGGGTTTTCGCAAACCCTATCTCTTGCCTTTTTCTATAAAACAAATCGCATCTATACCACCGCGGGTATTATAGACCGTTTTGACCGAGAGGTATCTGGGTTTGAGAACACGATGAATATCCTTGAAGATATGGTTAGTCACATCTTCCTGATAGATTCCTACATTACGAAATGAGACGAAATAATACTTAAGACTTTTTAGTTCCAAACAGAGTTTATCTGGGATATACTCAATGACCACTGTGGCAATATCAGGCAATCCTGAAAAAGGACACACTGCAGAGAATTCTTTGGTGGTATATTGAATCAACTGCCTTTCGCCCTTATATGTAAATGTCTGAGGTAAATCAGATTTTATTTTATTCATAATCTGTGAAATCTGTGGCTATTCCTCAATCAATTCCACATTGGCTCTTGGAATAACGGCTGTTTTACCATCAGGAAACTCGGCTTCTAAAATACGAGCAGGGCTTTCGGTTTCTATTTTCGCTAATTCATTGGGGAGTGATTTAACGCGTGCGAGTTGTCCAAAATAAGGTTCGCGGATAATGCGAATCTGGTCGCCTTCTTTTAATGCGCCTCGTTCCCAGCCCTCCTCTGTGCCTGATATTGCTTGTTTCAAGCCAGGGTCCGGAATAATGATTTCAGGTCTAATTACACCTGCTCTAATCTGTGTTACGCCACTGATAGATGCCTTTTTGCCTTGTCTGGAGACGAGTAAATCAAATGTCTTTTTTGCCATATTGATTCTGCCAAAACCTTCAGTTACAATTAAGGTCAAGCCAACCTTTTCTGTTCCGGTGATAGCGACTCCGAGGTCGTAGCCCAAAAGGTCTTTCAGGTCTTTATCGTCAAATCCGCCAACTACAATTCCCTTAATACCTAATTCAATTGATTTCTTAAGAGCGGAACTTGAAACATATGAGCCGCCCACAATAATTTTATCTTTATATTCAGGAAGAACTAGATCTGCTGTTAATTCCTGGCCCGGGTTTTTTACCGCGACCTGGATAATACCTGTGGTTTCTCCACCGATTCCGAAAATGCCCTGGATAAAACTACAATATGTTTCCACAAGAGCCCCTTCTTTTTCTATGACTTGCACCACTTCTCCGTCAATATACGCCTTTAATTGGAGTGGTTGGGGTTCTTCTCTAAGAAGGACTTGACCTGTGATTTCTGATATGTTTTCTATTGTGCCCTTGATAGGTGATTTTATAGTGGTCTTAAACCATCTAATGAGAGGTTTACTTTCTGCAATGGTCTCATCTTTTTCTATTTTAGTGCCTTCATTTTTAATCATATAATGGCGAATATCTTCCGGTACAATAGAAAGGAGATTCACCACATTTATAGTATGGACCTTGCCGGGGAGTTCGGTTTTGGCAATAATGGTATCACTCGTAACAACATCGCCAGATTTAATCATAACATCGCCCTGGATAGGCAGGATTCGTTTTTTACGGATAAGAGTTTTGTCTGTAACTCTTAAACCCGGCGTATAGGCATGACCCATAAAATATCCCTTCTTATTTTCAATACTGCTGGAATAACTTTCCCCATTCAGTTTGCATAAATTTACTAATTCTTGGTTTGCCAATCAAGGGATACCAGATAAAATCGTGATAGATATTGGAAGCCATAGGCGCCCAGAAGATAAAAGATGGATGCAAAGCAATTTTACCAAGTGTTCTTAACATCCCTTTCCTGAGCATCTGGTCAAACCAGATAACGATACTTCTTTTGGTCCTGAAGCCGAAATTAATATTAGAAATACCCTCACCGACGATTTCTATATTATTTAAATCGGAATTTCCCAATTTCATTTCATTACAGATTCTAAGATAATCTATTTCTAATGGATTAAAACCCATCATCTTGGCCGCGATCGCGTCAATGGCCACAGAATCACTACTTGCCAAAATATAATCTTTGATTACAGGCATCATCGTGCGTGGGCCCGCTCCATCACCACAGACCGTTCCATCCATTACGGAGAAGATAGTAGGATGCAACTCTTTTTGCATTATCATCAAGTCAACCAGGACCTCGTGAATATATTTGTGGGCATAATGACGAAACTCTTTTAATAAACCGCCAAAGGCATTCTTAATTGCACCGGTAGTAGTAGAATGGCCGTGGGTTTTGACAGTCGGAAGATGAATAATGTTTTTGCCGATAAACATTTCGGGAATCTCAATACCCTTTGGGAATATTTTATCCAACATCAGGAGTTTATTCTTGAATTGATATTTGACCCATTTAACCTCTGGTAGGGGAGTGAAAGAAAGACCGTATTTGTTTAGGACCGGTAGCCATTTATTATTCTGGGCGCCCTGTATCGGATTAGTAACGACAGTTTTATTCTCTACAAAGAAAAGACGTTCAGGTCTAAAACCGTCAGAAAGCAATGTTTTCAAAACGCCTTCTAATTGCCACGGTTGAGAGGAGCAGGAAGGGAAATATTTGGTCCACGACAAATTCAGTTTGATGATGGTTTCATTGTCTGGTGAAAGCGTCTTCTTATACTCAGATAGATTCATCAATCGCTGATAATCCGCCAGAACCGTAGAAGGTGATGTTTTAATAACAGCAACTTTAGATTTCATTATTCTTTAGTTTTTCTTATCTCTCTTGCAAAAACCCTTCCGAGCAAGGCAGAAAAAATTAATTGTAGGCCGAATAGATTAAATAGCAAAGAAATTATTACCTTACGAGTGTCAAAATATGGCCCGAAACCACTACTTACCCAGATAAATGTCTCTTTAATGGTAATAATCAGACCGATTATTAATATTATGATGCCACCTAAAAATAACCACCTGAAGAATTTACCAAGCAGTAGATTGGCAATCTTGTCCTGTTTTTTATATTTATGTCTAATGGCGTAGAGGTCTAAAATCACGCCCTGAATAATAATCTGAAATCCGACCAGAAGGGTCATTGCCCCAAAGATAAAGGCATGCAGGTCTAATATGATATTATTAGATATTGTAAACTGTCCTTGTAAGGTCAATAAGAAAACAATTAGACCTATTAAACTAATTATAGCGCCTGGGACAATAAAAGTAAGCAGGGGATTATATATTGTAAGAAGTAGAAATATGAGTTTGAATATTTTTAATCCGTCCTTAAATGGTTTTAATTTCGATTCTCCAAGCCGTTGGGCATACTTGATAGGAATTTCTGTAATCTTGAATCCCATTACCGCAGATTTTACTACGATTTCAGTTTCTATAGAAAAGTCCGATGCCTCAATGCCGATTTTTTCTAATACCTCCTTTTTAATACCGTATAATCCAGAAAGGGGGTCTTGTCCTGCAAAACCAGAGAATATTTTTATAACTCCAGCAATGATATTATTACCGATAAGATTTATCAAAGGGATATTGTATTGTTCTCTGGCAGTAAAGACAGCATCATATTCTTTGAGTTTGGTAATAATAATAGGAATTTCTGCAGTAGGGTAAGTTCCATCAGCGTCTATAAAGATAATATTTTCTCCCTGTGAATTAGCGATACCTGTTTTCATTGCCTCGCCTTTGCCCATATTTTTCTGATGGGAGATGAGTTTACAAGGGAATTGCCTGGCAACTCCTGTGGTCTTGTCGCTTGAGCCATCATCCACCACGATTATTTCAGTATCTGGAGCGATAATTTTGTCTAACTGCTCCAAGACCACCGGTAGACCTTTTTCTTCGTTATAGGCCGGAACGATAATGGAATTTAACACTTTTATACTTATTTCTTGAGTTTGGCAAATTTTATGGGTTAAGGCAAGAAAAATAGGAGGAAATTCAGAAA
>JAGUXD010000186.1 GCA_020062035.1 Candidatus Brocadiia bacterium
TTAAGCGGTAGATT
Source organism: Candidatus Brocadiia bacterium (assembly GCA_020062035.1). Taxonomy (GTDB): domain Bacteria; phylum Planctomycetota; class MHYJ01; order JACQXL01; family JACQXL01; genus JAGUXD01. Next base: position 15 of record JAGUXD010000186.1, read on the forward strand.
AAGCAGTAGTAAAGGCGTATGGGATAGTATTCCCCCCTATCACCTTGAATTTCAATCTAACCCATTGTCAGTCAGTGGGTTATATTACTTTTGGGGTATTAAAAACCTTGCATATATGCAACCTTTGGTCTTCTTAAACAAGAAGGTGATTCTATTTTCTGAAATTATCTGGATGGTTTATAAGATTGTTTGGACATCCCGGAATAAGGTTAGCAAACCCAAACCGCTTCTAACTGAAAAACATAAAAAGATGGAGCAGGGATTTTTACGACACGTCGACCTCATCTTCAACAACAGGTGGTTTCCAACGCTTTAACTACCGGGATACGGTTTTAACTTGCAACTTGAAACTTTTTACAATAAGCCCATTTCTTTACTGACATCAGAGCAAATCTCTAATACCTTATTTAGTTCCTTATCGGTATGGGTTGCCATATAACTTGTCCTGATGAGCGAGCCGTCAGGCGGAACTGCAGGTGAGATGATTGGATTAGTAAAAACACCGCGTTCAAATAGTTTTCGCCAGAAGCCAAAGGTGAGCATATCATCACCAAAGATTAGAGGCACTATCGGGGTCTGGGTTGGTCCGATATTAAATCCTCGCTTTCGGTATTCCTGATGCATTTTATGAGTAATCTGCCAGAGTCGTTTGCGTCTCTGCGGCTCGGTTTTCAGAATCTTTAGTGCGGTTAAAACAGTGGCAACTGCAGAAGGTGGCATACTTGCGCTAAAAATCAGGGCTCGGGCGTGATGTTTTATGTAACTAATCACCGATTCTTCACCGGCAATGAATCCGCCTAATGAGGCAAATGATTTGCTAAAAGTTCCCATTATCAAATCCACATCGTCTTCAACTTGAAAATACTCGGCTGTGCCACTGCCGTTTTTGCCCATTACACCAATGCCGTGGGCATCATCCACCATCAGACGGCATTTATATTTTTTCTTAAGTTTTACTATCTCGGGAAGATTAGCCAGGTCGCCTTCCATAGAAAAAACGCCGTCAACGATAATTAATGCTGAAGATGGGTCAGGGAGTTCTGTTAGAATCCGCTCCAGGTCTATGATGTCATTGTGTTTATATTTAATAGTTCTGCCAAAGGCAAGCCGGCAGCCGTCAACGATACTGGCGTGATTAGCACGGTCAATGATTGCGACATCATCTTTACCCACAATCGTAGAAATAACACCCTGATTGGTCTGGAATCCGGTAGAGAATATCAGAGCCGCTTCCTTGCGGATGAAAGAGCCAAGTTCCCTTTCCAATTCCTCGTGGATATCAAGAGTGCCGTTAAGGAAACGGGAGCCGGTGCAACCTGAGCCGTATTTTTCTATGGCTTTGATTGCTGATTCTTTTACACGCGGGTCCTGGGTGAGACCGAGATAGTTATTTGAGCCAATCATTATCATTTTTCTTGAGTCAATAAAGACCTCGGTATCAGCACCTGATTGAATTGCCTTGAAATAAGGATAATAACCCTGTTCTTTAGCTTCTTTGGCTTTGGTATAATTATAACATTTAGAAAATATATCCATAAAACATTTTCTCTATACACTTATAAAATATAACTGTCAAGATAAAAATAAAGAATTAGTAAAAATAGCAGATAAGGAAAATTCAGCCACAGGCTTGCCCGGCCGTACGCGCGGATGTGTAGTTGCTTTTACTCGGGATGAAATTCTAAACTTCTATAGCCATCTATTTGTGAGCGGATGTCTTCTATAACTTTCCGTGGTGTCTGGTATCTGATTTCTTTTTCCTTTGCCATCATTTTTTCTATGAAATATAGGACCAGAGGTGAGAAATTCTTGTTCTTTATCTCGTCTGACTGGATATTGGATAGGACTTGTTTTGCCATCACTTCTAAATCATTTGTTCCTGCAAATGGTGTTTTGCCAGTAATCATATGATATAAGGTTGCGCCAAGAGAATATATATCACTACGGATATCAAGTCCGCCTTGTCCGCGGGCTTGCTCTGGCGACATATATGCAATCGTTCCGAAAGTAGTGGATTGTTCTTTTGCCTGTTCCGTTACACCCTTGGCTAATCCGAGGTCACATAATTTTACAATACCTTTTTTCTTGTCTAACAAAAGATTATCCGGCTTTACATCCCGATGCACGATATTCTGTGTATGCAGGTACTCTAAAGCACCAGCCACCTGCATAATAATCAGTAAAGAGAGTTCTTCGTTAATACCAATAGCATCTTCTTTGTCCTGTTGTGTTTTATCAATCAGTTCCTGAACTGTCTCGCCTTCTACGAACTCCATCACTAAATAATGTAAGCCGTTTATTCCCTCTGGAGGGGTTACATAATATCCTTTCACGATATTAGGATGATTAAATTTGATAAGTAAATCCGCCTCTGTGCGGAATGACCGGAATAATGAAGGCATCTTTACTGTTTTAGGATAGATAATTTTTATAGCAATAATCCGATTGTTCCGGACTTCTTTTGCCTTAACAACCAGCCCCATTCCGCCGGCACCTAATTTGCCAAGTATTTTATAGCCCGGTAATGATTCTTGTTTACTTGAAGAATTAAACATATACAAATATTATATTTTCTTGCTTTGTTAATTTCAATAGATATAATAAATAATCATGAGTCCAGTACAGAAAAAGAGACCTTTTGGCGAGATTGCTTGCGAAATGAAATTGGTGACCGACGAGCAACTCAAGGAAGCCTTGGAAATCCAGAAAACACTCGCAGCAAGTGGGACGAAAAAGAAAATCGGCGAGATTTTAGTAGATAGGATTATTTTAACACCCACTCAGGTAACCGCAATTCTGGCTAAACAGTCAAACCTGAAATTCGTTAAAATCTCATCAGGCACAATTCCGAATGAGATTATAAAATTAGTTCCGAAAAACCTGGCAATGGAGTACAAGATTGTGCCGGTCCAGAAAAAAGGCAAGCTGATTACCGTTGTTTCTCATATACCTCTGGATATATTTAGTTTTGATAACCTCAAATTTGCCCTTAATAGTGATATAGAACTTATGTTGGCCAGTCCTGATGAAATCAATCAGGCACTTGCTAAATACTACGGCACTTCTATTGATGATTATAGCACTTTAGTTGGAGATATCGGTAGCGTAGATGTCTCTACTCGTGGTGGTAAAGATGAGGAGACGGTAGAAGACGACGCACCGATTATCAAACTTGTCCACACGATTATTTCTGATGCAGTAAAAAGTCGTGCCAGTGATATCCATATTGAGCCGATGGAAAAGAACTTAAGGATTCGTTATCGCATAGACGGTGTCTGTAGAGAAATAGATTCACCGCCTAAAAGGTTGCAATCGCCGATAATTTCCCGACTCAAACTTATGGCAGGGATGGATATTGCTGAAAAACGTAAGCCCCAGGATGGAAGAATTCCCATCTCTATAGAAAATAGAGAATTTGACCTGCGAGTATCTGCTCTACCCTCACAACACGGCGAAAGTATAGTGCTGCGTCTTCTGGAAAAGCAGTCGCTGGCTACCTTAGATGAATTAGGGTTTCATCCTGATGATTACCGCAGGTTCAGGTCCATCATAAAGCGTCCGAATGGCATCTTTTTAGTTACAGGTCCTACTGGCTCAGGCAAAACAACCACGCTTTATGCCGCAGTTAAGGAATTAAATAAACCCAATGTCAAAATTATAACTGCAGAAGACCCTGTAGAGTATGTAATGAACGGCGTAAATCAATCGCGGGTTCGTTCTGATATCGGCTTCACTTTTGCTTCTATCATCAGGGCGATGTTGCGTCAGGCTCCTAATATTATTCTGGTCGGCGAAATCAGGGATGTGGAAACCGCTGAGATTGCTATTCAAGCCGCTCTGACAGGACATCTGGTCTTTAGCACTCTTCATACTAACGATGCTCCTTCTTCGATTACTCGTTTATTAGATATGGGCGTGAAACCCTTTCTGGTCGCGGCATCAATCCAGGCAATTCTCGCTCAACGATTAATCCGTGTCCTCTGCCCTAAATGCAAACAACCTTACACACCAGAGGAAGAAGAACTTTCTACGATTGGATTATCACTTAAAGACCTTAAAGAGAAAACCCTTTATAAAGCAGTCGGTTGCGCGGAATGCAAAGAAGGTTATAAGGGCAGAAAGGGTATCTTTGAGTTGTTAGAGATGTCTTCTAAACTAAAAGAAATGTCTTTTAGAAAGGTTCCGACCATTCAATTGCACGAAGAAGCCAGGATAAGCGGTGGTATGACAACCCTCCTTGAGGACGGCGTCAGAAAAATCATTGATGGTATGACCACAATTGACGAAGTAATTGCAATGAGTAGAAGGGTGGATATTACTTATTAGAATAAAGGAGCAATTTATGGCAGTTGAACTAACTAAATTATTGGATGTTGTTGTAGGGCAGGGCGCTTCTGATTTACATTTAACAGTCGGTTTACCACCGATGATTAGACTCTACGGTCGTTTAAGACCACTAACTCATCCGCCTCTTAGTGACGATGATACGGTTGGTTTTATGCGCTCGCTTACTTCAGAAAAACATCAACAGGAACTGAAGGAAAAAGGCGGTGTGGACCTCGGTTTTGCCTATGAAAAGAAGGCTCGTTTTCGTGTCGCTATTTATACTCAAAAGGGACACACAGGTTTGTCCCTTCGCCTCATCCCTAATAAACTAAAAACTGTAGATGAACTCGGTCTACCAACAGTAGTAAAAGAGTTAATCCAAAGACCAAGGGGCTTGATTTTAGTTACAGGTCCTACTGGCTCAGGTAAAACCACAACACTTGCTGCAATGATAAACGAAATAAACATAAACACTGATTGTCATATTGTTACAGTAGAAGACCCGATAGAATATTATCATGAGCATAAGAAATCCATTATTACCCAACGAGAAGTCCATGCGGATATCGGCTCGTTTTCAGAAGCCATCGTAAAGGCACTCAGAATGGACCCTGATGTAATTTTAGTAGGTGAGATGCGCGAGTTAGACACGATTCAAACTGCTATTACTGCCGCAGAAACCGGCCATCTTGTCTTAGGAACGCTTCATACAACCGGTGCCGCTAAAACGATTAGTCGTATTGTAGATGTTTTTCCGCATGAGCAACAGGAGCAAATCAGGACACAATTAGCCACCTCGCTTATTGCGATTCTCTCTCAGGTCTTGATGCCCAGAGCCGATGTTAAAGGCATGGTCGCAGGTTTTGAGATATTGGTCGTAACTAGCGCTGTTCAACATCTCATAAGAGAAAATCAACTCTATAAGATTGTTTCATCTATGCAAACAGGCGCTAAATTAGGAATGGTCCTACTGGATGATTACCTCTTTGACTTATATCTACAGAAAAAGATTAGCTATCAGGATATGATGGAATATTCACAGTCCCCGGCTGACTTGGCTATAAAGATGCAGGAATATGCCAAACAACAACAATCCGCTCATAAAAAATCACAGTAATCTGTCCCAGCGGGATAATTCCTTCCGCCATTTTGTGCCTTGAGATGTATCTTCTAAAATAATTCCCTTTTTCTTGAGGGTCTCTCTTATCTGGTCTGCTTGTTTGTAATCCTTGTTTTCTCGTGCCTGTTCTCTCTCTTTTATCAATCGCTCTATCTCTTTATCAAGTGTCTCTGGTGTATCCATCTCTAAAATACCAAGAACCTTATCAAAATTATAGAATTCTTCTTTAATAAATAATGCCTCTGTTCCGGAAATCTGGAGTTTGTTTATTTCATTTATCATATTAAATATTGTACCTAACGCCCCTGAAATATTCAGGTCATCATCAAGCGCATCCTCAAATGCCTTTTTTGTATCTGTTATCAACGTCTCGGAGTTTATGGCGCCGGAGGCGCCACTCTTCTTCTCAATCATCCGCTTGAAATTTATCAAACGCTCCACAGCACCACGGGCGGAGTTTAGTCCTTCTATAGTAAAATTCATCTGCTGACGGTAATGAGAACTCATCAGCGCATATCTCAGGACCATCGGATGATAGCCCTTATTCAGGATGTCTTCTACCGTATAAAAATTACCTGATGATTTGGACATTTTCTGGTTATCTACTAAAAGATGTTTAGTATGGAACCAGTATCTGACTACCGGCTGACCGGTATATGCCTCAGACTGAGCGATTTCGCATTCGTGATGTGGAAAGATATTATCTTCGCCACCTGTATGGATATCAAAAGTCCTGCCTAAATATTTCAATGACATCGCAGAACACTCCAGATGCCAGCCCGGGAAACCCTTTCCCCACGGGCTATCCCACTGCATCAGGTGTTTCGGGTCGTGCTTCCAGAGTGCGAAATCCAGCGGGTTCTCTTTCTCGCCTCTTATATCAACCCTTGCCCCTGCAATCAGATTCTCCAAGGTATTCCCTGATAGATGCCCATAATTCGGGAATTTACTGATTCTATAATAAATATTCCCCTCTCTTTCATAGCAATAACCTCTTTCCAATAGTTTCTTTATTAGTTCTATCATCTCCAGGATATGCTCTGTGGCTCTGGGATAATGACTGGCAGGGTGCAAATTAAGGGTTTTTGCTAAGTGGAAAAACTTATCTGTATAGAAGCGGGCGATTTCTAAAGGCGATTTCTTTTCTGCCTCTGCCGCTAATTGTATCTTGTCAATTCCTTCTTCATCTGATGTCAAATTATCGTCAGTTGTCAGATGACCGACATCCGTTATATTCATCACCTGGATTACCTGATAGCCCTTATAACGAAGATACCTGCAGAGGATATCAGCGGCTATGAAAGAGCGGAAATTGCCAATATGCGGATGGCTATAAACCGTCGGACCGCAGGAATAGACCCGCACCTTATTTGTCTCTATGGGCTTAAATTCCTCTTTTTGCTTTGTGTAGGTATTGTGAAGATACATAGCAGGACTTTATCACTCCTTAATCATTTTGATTACTAATCCTTTTATATTCTCCAGGAGTTCTTCTTTTAAGCCCTTTTTTATTATCGCTTTGGTAAGTTCCACTGACCCTTGCCCGGTCTTGTTGAGTATTGTCTTGATACACTATATTTTACTCCCCTCTCTACCTTTTCTCCAGTCGTGAGTGTCTCTGGTAGTTTTAGCAGGTATAAACTTAAATCACGTTTAATCTTTTCTCTGATATCTTTATCATCCGGTAATTGGACCTGTGATAATACCTTCTTAATGACTTTATTAAACATTATTGACTCCAGCTTTGTAAAGAAATTAGAAAGAGATATATTACACGCCCTTAAATAAAGCCGAATTGTTCTTAAGGAGGGATTTTTAATCCTACCTGATTCCAGACGAGAAACATATACTTGACATACCTGAGCAGAAACGCCTAATTGTTTAGCAATTTCCTCCTGGCTCAGACACTTTTCTTTACGAATCCGTGCCAGAAGCGGATCCACTTCTTTAACTAA
>JAGUXD010000083.1 GCA_020062035.1 Candidatus Brocadiia bacterium
GAATCTGTCTTCAATTAATAAAGTCCGGTAGGCTTTGAATTTTGTAATTATTTTCCCAACCAGAGGGGTCTTTTTGTCTAATTTTATCTCTCAATAATGCTATTATTAAAACGATGTTTTACTATTTTCTACAGAGTTGGGGAATTTCTGTTAGGAAATTATATTAAGAATGAAACCACAGAGGAACACAGATAAACACCGATAAAAATCTGTGTGAGTCCTGATTAACACAGATGAATTTAGGTTTTATCCGTGTTCATCTGCGTTTATCTGCAGTTGCAATTTTACTTGACAGATTATTTTTAATAATTTTTAATATTTTTCTTGATATTCTTTCTATTTAGTGTATAATTTATAAATTTCTGACATTTTGAAATCTGTTTTTTCCGTTTTGTTCTGCAGTTATCCTTCGGATTGGTGCAGGATGGGAGATGAAGGGTATTTATTTGGCCCCCATAAGAAAGGAGGAAGAAATGTCTAATGTATCTGAAATGGTAGAAACAATAAGGTCTCTTAAAGACGAGGAAAAGAGCCGCTTATTATTAGAGGTAATCGCTAATTCCAGTGTAATCTGGCTCAAGGATTTTGTCAGGGCTTTTGAGGAGAAATTTGGAGTAAGTGCTGCGATGCCGGTCTTCGCCGCGGCAGGTCCTGCAAGCCAAGTAAAAGCCGAATCAGAACAAGTCCAAGAAGAGGTAGAAAAAACTGCTTTTGATGTAATCTTGCAGAGTTCAGGCGCGAATAAAATCCAGGTCATTAAGAGCATCCGTTCTATTACTAATCTTGGTTTAAAAGAAGCAAAAACTCTTACTGACACACCACCTCAACCAATAAAAACCGGAGTTTCTAAAGAAGAAGCAGAAAAAATTGTTAAGGAATTAGAAGCGGCTGGTGCAAAAGTAGAACTCAAATAACCGAAAGCGTTTTGTCCGCCTGAGGTGGAGACGCACGACGCAAGACACACAATAATCTGATGGAAATTGTTACCTATAAAAAATGGGGAGTCTCATATCTTCTGCCCGATTTAATACCTATCCAATTAGATGCTTATCAACGGTTCCTTCAGAAAGATATTCTTCCTCAACATCGCAAGTCCATCGGTTTGGAATCTATCCTTAGAGAGACATTCCCGATAAAATCTTATGACGGCTCTCATATTGTAGAATATCTTTGGTATGAAATAGGTCAACCACGTTACAGTGCAGATGAATGTCGTGCATTAAAAATTACCTATGGAGCACCACTGAGGATCCGGCTCAGACTCAATAAACCCGCCTACGCCGAGGCTTCGGTGGGCGGGACGGAGCCGGAGTTGATAGATGAATTCGTCTATTTCGGTAACATTCCTCTTATAATAGGTCAGGGCGAGTTTATTATAAACGGGATTGAGCGCATTATTGTCAACCAATTACATCGCTCACCAGGCGTTGATATTAAAGAAGAGATAGTTGGTGAACGAAAGTATTTTGTAGTAACGATTGTTCCTCAACGAGGAAGTTGGCTTGAGATTACTACAACTAAAAAAGATGTCGCAACCATTAAAATAGACCAGGGAAGTGCCATTCCGATTACGACTTTTCTCAGGGCAATGGATGAGAATTTATCTTCTGATGCCCAGATTCTTAAGGCATTTTATCAGACCGAAATAGTAAATCTTAAAGGTGGTAAGGCACTTCTGGCTCATGATTTAGTCGGAAGATATGTTGCGGTAAATATAATTGACCCTGAGACTAGTAAAGAAATCTTAAAGGCTGGGGAGAAAATCTCGCCCGAAATCGCCGCACTTTTGATAGAATCTACCAATATTCAAGAATTGGAACTTATTGGTTCAGGTTCAGCCGGGATAGAAGATTTCCTTATAATCAATACGATTGCCAAAGATGTAACGAAATCAACAAACGAGGCGCTTCTGAAAATATACGCCCGCTTAAGACCCGGTATCCCTGCTCAATTAGAGAAAGCCAAAATAGTTTTTCAGGAACGATTTTTTGATATTTCCCGTTATCAATTAGGAGCAGTCGGCAGATTCAGAATCAACCGAAAGTTCAATCTCAATATTCCGGAAACAGAACAGACCTTGTTAAAATCCGATATTATGGAGATTTTAAGATATCTATTAAAACTGCGCAAAGACGAAGGTGCTATTGACGATATTGATGATTTAAGCAACAGACGAATCCGCTCTATTGATGAACTTGCCACAGAAGAAATAAGGAAAGGATTTTATAAACTAAAACGATTTGTAACGGAGCGATTAAATACTTTTATATCTTCAAGGGCAAATCTTCTTCAATCCAATGTAGATAAAAAGGAAAAAGTAACGCCAAAAACTCTGGTTGATTCCAGGGTCGTATCATCCGCGATAGATTATTTCTTTGAAAGAAGTGAGTTATCACAAGTGGTTGACCAGACGAACCCATTGTCGCTCTTGGCACATGAGAGGCGATTAAGCGCTTTGGGTCCGGGCGGGTTACATCGCAAAAGAGCCGGATTTGAGGTTCGGGATGTCCATCCGACCCATTATGGACGAATCTGCCCGGTAGAGACCCCAGAAGGCGCTAATATCGGATTGATTACTTCTTTAGGAAATTTTTCTAATGTGGATAAATATGGTTTTTTGGTAACTCCTTATCGTCTTGTAAAAGATAGTTATATTACAAACGAAATCCATTATCTGAGAGCAGACCAGGAAAAAGATAAGGTCTTTGCGCCGGCAGATATCCGGACAGATAAAAGCGGTAAAGTTATAGGGGAAAAGGTCTTATGCCGTTATAACAAGGAATTTAAGTTTGTTGCGTCGCAAGAAATAAATTATGTGGATGTTTCTCCCTTTCAAACAGTGGGTATCTCAGCTGGTTTAATCCCATTTTTAGAGCATGATGACGCAAACCGTGCCCTGATGGGCTCTAATATGCAGAGACAAGCGGTTCCTCTTATCAATCCTGAACCGGTTGATATTGCAACCGGCTTGGAAAAAATCGCAGCGGAAAATTCTTCTTTAGTAGTAAAAGCAACCCAAAACGGAATTGTAACCTATGTATCTGGCAACCAGATTATAATTAAATCAAGCCCGAACGATAGCAAGGGCATTGATACTGACAAGGCACTTCCTGATGTCCATCGGGACGAAGAATTACAAGAATATCAGACATATCAATTAAAAAAGTTTGAAGGGTTAAAGGAAAGAACTTGTATTAATCAGATTCCCATTGTGAAAGTAGGCGATAGGGTTAAAAAAGGACAAATTATCTCTGATGGGCCAGCCATATCTCAGGGAGAACTCGCTATGGGAAGAAATGTTCTGATTGCTTTTATGCCATGGGAAGGATATAATTTTGAAGATGCTATTGTTATCAGTGAACGTTTGGTAAAAGAAGATGTTTACACTTCTATCCATATTGAAGATTTTGAAGTAGAGACGAGGGAAACCAAATTTGGTAAAGAAGAATTTACCAGAGACATTCCTAATATCCCGGAAAAAGCACTGCGAAATTTAGATGAAAACGGAATAATCAGCGTCGGAATCAAGGTCAAGCCCGGGGATATCATTGTGGGTAAAATATCACCCAAAGGAAGGGGTGAACTTTCTCCTGAAGAGAAACTATTACACGCAATCTTCGGTAAAGCAGGGGAAGATGTAAAGAACATGTCTCTGGAGGTTCCACCCGGTGTAGAAGGAATTGTTATAGATACTCAATATTTCAGCAGGCATTATGATATGGCCGAAAAGCAAAAAGTTGGAGTGGAAAGAAACGCTAAAAAAATAGAACGAAATTACACGGCACAATTAGTCAATATGATTGAAGACGGTATTAAACCTATAGAGAAGTTATTGGAGAAACGGCTTCTTTCTCGTCCAATAACTTACGGCAATCGGAGAACCATTAAAACTCTATCTGATTTAAGAGAAAAAATACGAGAGAGGTTAGACTCTGTAGAATTTAAGGATAAAAAAGAAAAGCATCTGGTAGAGAACAGGATTACTTCTTTTCTGGCAAGATGTGAGAAGTTAGAAAACGAAAAAGATGTTAGAGTTAATAAGATGATGAGGGGAGATGACCTGCCCGCTGGCGTATTAGAAATGGTCAGAGTCCGTATCGCTACCAAGCGAAAAATTTCCGTAGGCGATAAGATAGCAGGGCGACACGGTAACAAAGGAGTTGTTTCTATAATTCTCCCCGAAGCAGATATGCCATTCTTGCCGGATGGAACACAGGTTGATATTTTACTTAATCCGTTAGGTGTGCCTTCAAGAATGAATGTCGGACAGATTTTAGAAACGCATCTGGGCTGGGCTGCACATAAATTGAATATCAGAGTAATTTCGCCTATCTTTGATGGTGCAACCGAAGACGATATTACAGAACTTCTAAAAAAAGCCGGCTTACCTGAAGATGGTAAAGTAACTCTTTATGATGGTCGTACTGGAGAGTCGTTTAAGGGAAAAATAACTGTTGGTTTTGCTTATATTATGAAACTCCATCATTTAGTGGATGATAAAATTCATGCCCGTGCTACAGGATCTTATTCACTAATCACACAACAGCCACTCGGTGGGAAAGCACGTGGCGGAGGTCAACGTCTTGGAGAAATGGAAGTCTGGGCTCTGGAATCATATGGCTCAAGTTATTCTCTCCAGGAAATGCTTACTGTAAAAAGCGATGATGTTGATGGCAGAACCCAAATTTATGAGTCTATTATTAAAGGTGAAAATTCATTAGACGCTTCTATTCCAGTATCCTTTGAGGTTCTGACTAATGAGATTAAAGGGTTAGGATTAAGCGTCAAGTTGGAAAAACAGAAGAAAATGTTAGGTGATTTAAAATGATAGAATCTCTTTATGAACGGGTGAATGATTACAATGCCTTTTCCATAAAAGTAGCATCCCCAGAGGAAATAAAGACATGGTCTTATGGCGAGGTAAAAAAACCGGAAACTATAAATTACCGCTCCTGGCGACCGGAAAGAGACGGTCTATTTTGTGAGCGTATCTTCGGACCAGAAAAAGACTGGGAATGCTTTTGCGGCAAATATAAAGGCATAAAATATAAAGGGATTATTTGTGACCGCTGTGGTGTGGAAATTACGGTTTCCCGTGTCAGACGTAAACGATTCGGTCATATTATCCTTGCAGCACCGCTGGTTCATATCTGGTTTTTTAAGGGGGCTTCTCCACCTTTAGGGACCATTCTTAATATGAAACAATCTGCTTTAGAGCGCATTATTTACTATCAGGATTATGTGACGACCGAGGTTAAAAATCCTCAATGCCCTCTTAAAGTTGGTCAACTCATTAGTAGTGATGAGGAGTTGAAGGATTTTAAGCGCAGATACGAAAATGAATTTCAGGTAGATATGGGAGGCCGGGCAATAAAGAAACTTCTTTCTCAATTAGACCTTAAAGATATTACTTCAGAACTTAAAACCAAATTGAATAAACTACCAACAACCAGCCCTAAAGCAAAAGAAATATACAAGAGATTACGAATATTTGACCTGCTCATACAAGCGGGTAATAAAATGGAGAATTTTGTAATGGATGTAGTGCCGGTTATTCCACCTGATTTAAGACCTCTGGTTCATTTAGAAAGCGGTAGTTTTGCTACATCTGACCTGAATGATCTTTATCGTCGGCTTATCAACAGAAATAACCGCTTAAAGAAGTTGATGGAACTAAACGCTCCTGAAGTAATTATCCGAAACGAAAAAAGGATGCTTCAGCAAGCCTTAGATTCTCTTTTAGATAATGATAGATGTAAGCGACCGGTTACCGGCTCGAACGCGAGACCCTTAAAATCATTAGCGGATATGCTTAAAGGCAAACAAGGTCGTTTCAGAGGAAATCTTCTTGGTAAAAGAGTAGATTATTCCGCTCGTTCAGTAATAGTTGTGGGACCTGAACTAAAATTACAAGAATGTGGCCTCCCCAAGCAGATTGCGTTGGAATTATATCAACCATTTATTCTCAAGCGGCTAAAAGATGAAGGCAAGGTTGATACCATCAAAAGTGCCAAAAAGATGCTTGAGCAAAGACGCGAGGAGGTCTGGGATATTTTAGATGAGGTTATCAAAGATCATCCGGTTTTACTTAACCGCGCCCCCACCCTGCATCGGATGGGAATCCAGGCCTTTCAACCAGTTCTCGTTGAAGGCAATGCTATCTCGCTTCACCCCCTTGTCTGCCCGCCGTTTAATGCGGACTTTGACGGCGACCAAATGGCTGTTCATTTACCACTTTCTTGGGAAGCACAGTTAGAAACAAAACTATTATTAATGTCCTCGCAAAATATCCTTTCTCCAGCACATGGCAACCCGGTGATAAGTGCTACACAAGATGTCGTTTTAGGTATTAGTTATCTTTCTTTAGAACTCTCTGAATTTAAAACCACAGAATTTAAGAAGGGGCAAAAATATTATAATGATTTGAGAGAAGTAGTTTTATGTTATGATAAAAAACAAATTGATATTCACACTCCTATTTTTGTCAGAATTACCTCAAAACAAGTCTATACAAAAATAGGAAAAGATACCCCGTTCTTAAATAACATCTATAAAACAACCCTGGGTAAATTGTTGTTTAACAGCGTATTTCCCGAAGGGACCGACTATTATAACTATGAAATAGATAAAAAGGGACTCAATGAGATTATTTATAAATACCACAAAAAATATGGCAATTTTCCAACCGCAAAACTTCTTGATGACATAAAGAGTTTCGGGTTTAACTGGGTAACTTGCGCCGGGCTTTCTATTGGTAAGGACGATATGAAAGTTCCCTCAGAAAAAGAAGCGATTATTAAAACAACTGAACAAGAAATCCTGCGCATAGAGCAAAATTACCATAAAGGGTTGATTACTGATGGTGAAAGATACAATCAGATTATTGATGCCTGGACACATGCTCGGGAAAAAGTAGCCGAAGCAATGATAAAAGGACTCAGAGATGATACGCGTCTCGGTAAAAAATATCTGAATCCGATTTATTATATGATGTATTCCGGCGCACGCGGAAGTATTGACCAGGTTCGTCAATTAGCCGGGATGCGTGGCTTAATGGCAAAACCTTCAGGCGAGATTATAGAAACGCCTATCAAAGCAAATTTCAGGGATGGCTTGAATGTTTTAGAATACTTTTCATCCACCCATGGCGCTCGCAAGGGTTTAGCAGATACCGCCCTCAAAACATCTACCGCAGGATATCTCACAAGAAAATTGGTTGATGTCGCTCAAAATGTTGTAATTACAATGACTGACTGCGGAACACTTCAGGGAATTACTAAAGGTATTATTTATCGCGGTGACCGTGTTGAAGTTCCTTTAAGCCAGAACATTTTTGGCAGAGTCGCTCGTGACAATATCGTTGATATTGTTACTGATGAGGTTCTGGTCAAAGAAAATGGACTAATTACTTCTGATATCGCAAAGAAAATAGAAGCATTGGGCTTCCCAAAGGTAAGGGTCCGCTCACCTCTTACCTGTGAGTCGCCTTTTGGTCTCTGTGCCTATTGCTATGGTATGGATTTATCTACAGGTCGGTTGGTAGAAAAAGGCGTTGCGGTTGGTATTATCGCGGCTCAATCTATCGGCGAACCAGGTACACAGTTGACAATGAGAACATTCCATATCGGTGGAACCGCATCTCGGACTATTGAAGAAACATCTATCGCTGCCAAAAACCAGGGAATAGTCAAATTTATCAATATCAAGACCTTTACAAATCCTAATAACGAAACGATTGTAATTAACCGCAACGGAGAAATCATTATTGTAGATGCTAAAGACCGTGAAGTAGAAAGATATACGGTTCCGCCGGGCTCGGTTATTTATTGCCAAGAAAATCAATCCCTGAAACTACGTCAGAGAATTTTATCCTGGGACCCGCATAATATCCCTATTTTTACTGAAAAAGCCGGTATCGTCCGTTATGAAGATATTATCAAGGGTAAAACAATGAAAGAAGAAGTGGACCCTCGTAGCGGAATTAAACGTAAAGTTATCATTGAACATAAAGGCGACCATCATCCTCAAATTATTGTGGAAAATGAAAAAGGCGAAATACAGGCCGTGTATGCTATTCCCGAAAAGGCACATCTGGAAGTTGATGAGGCTGAAAAAGTGGAAAGCGGGACACTTTTAGCAAAAACCCCAAGAGAAATCACCTCAACCCAGGACATCACCGGCGGCTTACCGCGGGTAACCGAACTCTTTGAAGCCAGAAAACCTAAAAATCCCGCGGTCATTGCAGAAATTGACGGCATCATAAAATTCGGGGAAAAGAAGGCTGGTAAAAGAATTGTGATTGTCCACAACGAAGAAACTGGTATGGAAATGGAACACACTATACCGGCCGGTAAATATCTGAGAGTCCACAGAGGCGACCGTGTAAAAGCCGGTGACCCATTAGTTGATGGCCCTCAGGTTCTTTCTGATATTATGAGAATCTCTGGTGTTGATATTTTACAAGACTATCTGCTCCAGGAAATTCAAAATGTCTATCGCTCTCAGGGAGTTACTATTAACGACAAGCATATAGAA
>JAGUXD010000088.1 GCA_020062035.1 Candidatus Brocadiia bacterium
CTCTGGATAGAGCAAAGGATAGGACAGTGGATAGGATAGGGGGTATAGGTGGGGGGGCATCTATGCCCTTGATACATAAGGAGTTATATAGAATGCGGATTACTGTATCCCACCCCGAATACTTTCGGGGGAGTTATACCTAAAATCCCCCTTTTTCCCAGCACGAGCTCTGGGGGCCTTTGGGGGAGGGGGATACCATACCTCCCCACATAGACAAAACACCCACCACACATATACCATATGGGGCAGGGGACAAGAAGGGGTGTGTATAAACATTCGGCTCATCCGGGCATATCCAATATTTATTTCCCGGAAGTACGGATAATCTGTAGCCCTGAATACCCATCTGCGACATAGACAAGACCGGCTGAGACAAAGACGCCCCAGGCATCACTCGGTGTCTCGTAAGAGCTAGCAAGGAAAGGAGCGGCTGGGTTTGAGATATTGATGACCTGAAGTCCTTTTTCACCATCCGCGATATAAGCGAAACTTCCGGAGATATGAACATCCCGGCAAACGCCCGGTGTATTGTATGTGCCGACCAGAAAAGGCGATGCCGGATTAGAGATATTAATAATATGGAGTCCTGAGTCCCTGTCCGCTACATAGGCCAGGCAACCTAAGACAAAGACCGCTCTAGCATAGTCAGGTGTCTTGTATGAACCTGCAAGGGTGGGCGAAGTAGAGTTTGAAATATTGATGACCTGAAGCCCTGAATACCCATCTGCGACATAGGCGAAATTACCTGAGACAAAAACATCCCTGCAATCGCCCGGTGTATCATAAGAGCCGACCAGGGTCAGAGATACCGGGTTTGCAATATTTATAATCTGTAGCCCTCCTAAATGCTCAACTGCGACATAGGCGAAACTTCCTGAGACAAAGATACCACTGGCATAGTCCGGTGTATCACAGGAGCCGACTAAGGTCGGGCTGGCAGGGTTTGAGATATTGATGACCTGAAGTCCTGAACTCCCATCCGAGACATAGGCATAATTACCTGAGACATAGACACCAGAGGCGCGGCCAGGTGTATCATATGAACCGACCAGAAAAGGCGAGGCCGGGTTAGAGATATTGATAATGTGTAGTCCTGACTCATAATCTGCGACATAGGCGAAACTTCCTGAGACAAAGACATTCTCGGCAAAGCCCTCTGTATCGCAGGACCCGACTGGCACAGGATTCAGTAATGTAGTTCCTGCACAGCCGTTGATGATTAGAATGTTCAATAATATTATGACACCCTTTTGCCATAAAGTTGCCTGCATAGACAAATTCCTTAATTATTCGTAATTATTTAGCCGAATGAAGTAGGAAACCAGGAAATCAGGAGATTAGGAAATGGGGATTAGAATATCAGGAAATTATCCCGCTTCAGCGGGACTGATCGCCTAATTCCTTGATATCCCTTTCCTAATATCCTAATAACCTAATCGCCTTCAATCCGCTAATATATTACAATTATTCAGTGATTAAGTTTTCCGGATAAGTAATATCGTTCAACTGGGTCTACGGGGTTCAATCTGTAAGCGGTTTCGTAAAACCTCATACTCTCGGGATTATTCTTGCCCTTCAGACATTCAACTGCATCACCTAATAATATGTAATACAACGAATGGTTCGGGTCTAACTTTATTGCCGCACTGAGATAAGAAATACTTTGCTGTATCTTTTCTGTTTCTTTCTGGCTGTTTAATAATGCGTATGCCTGTTGGGCAAGGTAAGATGCCTCAAGTTTAAGTCGTCGCTGATTTGCGGAAATTATCTGATTATTAAAAACAAGAGTTATACCGCTTATACCTATCGCAAAGAGAATTATGAGAACAGTAATTATTTTTCTCATTTCTTGCAAAGGATTAATTGAATCGTCTTTTATAGAGATAATTCTTTTTTCTATACTTGGATGGGTTAAAGATGCTATGCCTGTTGTTCTAAATGGGATGCCATTAAGGTGTGCAATTTTAACCAATGCCCGACTGAATGTGTCGGTATCGTTAGTAAGTTCTCTGGCGAACCAGTCCGCCTGTAGTTCAAAACGGTGGCTTAATTTACTAAAGATAAATAGCAAGAATATTATAAGCAGCCCTGCCGAGAAAGCGAAATTAGATGGTCCAACTGCAAAAACACTTCCTGATATTTCCTCCATTGTAGATACAATACTCAGGTAAATACAAACAACCAAAAGATAGATAGGAAGGTGATTAAATTTAGCATGGCCTATTTCATGGGCAAAAACCGAGGCGATTTCTTCATTTGATAGTTTTCTTATTATGGTATCAGTAAAGATTACAAAACGGTTGAAGGGAAGGAATCCGATAAGAAGTGCGTTAGCAAATGCGCGCTCGCCAACTTTCCAGACCAAAAAATCTTTGACTTTTACTTTAGCGCGATAACAGAGTGAGCGTAAAAAGAGCCGCAGTGAACCTTCTTTCATTGGCTCGGTTATCCATAAATATTTCAAGACAAATGGTGCTAATATATACATTAATAATACGATAATGACAGATAAACCCCATTCTACAAATGGATAGACCATTATTAGATTCCTGCAAGATGGGATGTAATAGAGAACCTCAAAGAAGAGAATAAAAACACAAAGAGGTAACAGGGCAAGTAAAAAATATGTCCTTATCTGAAATACCAGATAATCTAATAAACCCCGCATCCATCCAGATGTCATCGGCATAGGAGCAGGGTGAATAATTCGTTCCATCCAGTAAAACGGGATATATGAAACCAGAAAAGTAAATAGAAATGGTGAAAGAATAATAAGATTCGTTACAAGCGGGATTTCTTTCATACCCAACCCGCTGAAACCTATCGGTGTTTTAACTAATAGGGGTAAATGAAAGATATAAACCTGAATAAAATATATCAACAGCAATAATAAACGATAATTAAAGAGATGACGATAATAACGGGCGAGTATTTTTTGTATCTGCAATTGGTTGTTTTCAAGACGGAATATGTCCGGAGATTCTTTCGGAATAGAAGACATCTGAGTTGACAGTAGAGATAAATAACTCTGGATTAAATGGATACCTATTAAGATATAAAGAATACTAATAAGTAAGATAACAATTACTGACCTTAAAGCAGATGAATGGTCGGTCGGTAAGAATAAAAGTGGCTCAAATCCGAGTGGATAAGAAAGGGTGATAATAAAACTAAATGTGACAAGAATTATCTGGGCTAACACGGTTTTCTTTTAGAGGTGTATTGTTTTAATGCTTCAGGGATAAAGTCAAGGATATCAGTAGCGATTAAAGAATGTTCAGAGAATTTCTTTGCTGACAGGTCGCCTGATAAGCCGTGCAAATAAACGGCTAATTGTGAGGCATCAAAAGGGCTAAACTTCTGGGCTAAAAAGGTACAGAGCATCCCGGTTAAAACATCGCCACTTCCGGCGGTTGCCATACCGGGATTGCCGGTCTTGTTAATATAAATATTTTCTCCGTCTGTAACGATGGTCTTGTTGCCTTTGAGAACAATTATGGCATTAAATCTTTTTGAGGCATCTTTAGCACATTCAATACGGTTAAACTGTATTTTTGTAGGGGTTGTTTTTAGTAATCGTGCCAACTCAGCCGAATGAGGGGTAAGAATAACTGAGCGGTTATTTTTGATAATTGCTGTCCCGCCTTGGCGGGATGACAGAGAATGTAGTCCATCCGCATCTATTACAATGGGGCATTTGAACATAGGCAGGATATTCTGCACGAATTTTGTGGTCTGGGGATGACGGGATAATCCCGGACCAATCGCAAGCGCATCTATATCTGCTAAAGATAGTCCCGCCATGGCGGGATTGCTCGGTGAAAGTAAAGAAGCAATTTCAGTTATGGCTTTTTCTGATATTGTGCCTTCAGATGTTTCTGATAAAGGATGGGTAATCACACAGGTAAGTTTAGTAGCGAGAATCGGTTGCGTTGATAAAGCGGTTGCCAGATAGACTAATCCTGCGCCACTTCTTAAAGCACTCTGTGCAGTAAGAAAAGCGGCCCCGCTCATCCCGCATGAACCAGCGATTACTAAAACCTTACCATAATCACCCTTATGTGTATCCGCTCGTCGTGGTTTGATAACAGGCATTCTTTTTATGACCTTCATAGTGGATACTATTACTACGGCTAATAAATAATTTCAATATTTTCTTGATTATATAATTCAATTCATTATAAAAGAATATATGAAACCCACTAGTTTCAGGAATAGATTATTCGCCGGACAGCCCAAGCCCAAAGAAGAAAAGAAAGAGGTTGTTAGTGATACACCGCCAGGGTATGACCCTCACTACAAGAGAGAAGTTGCGATTGTATTTACTGTTTCTCATATTATTTTTGTTCTTATTATCTCTGCCTGGCATCTCCATCCTTATATCTTTAACCCAAGTGGGTTTGGTTATCTAATCTATCTGTTTGAGATACCGGCGAGTTTGGTAATTGGACTGATAGGATTAACGCCAGAGAAAGAACCAGTTCTTCCATATTTTGGCGCATTTTTTATCAACACGATTATATATGGTTTTATAGGTTATCTATTAGGGCAGGTATTTCAAACTTATGAGATAGATAAAGAACTTGAACGATTATCTAAATCAGAAGAAGAAGTCTACGAGGAAAATATTTAAGACAGCGATAATAATATTAATTATTAATGCTCTTCGTAATTTTTATCACATTTCTTGTTTCTTTTCTTATTACGGTTATTTTGATATCTATTATCAAAAAGGTATCACTGGCGATAGATTTTGTGGATTTACCCGGCGAGCGGAAAGTCCATCGGTATCCAATTCCATTGGGTGGTGGAGTTGCCATTTTTTTAGGGATTATTATCACTTTTGCTTCAGCCCTTTTTTCTGCATATTTTTTAAAGATTAGTAAACCCCTTTCTTTTCTACCGCCGGATATTTATGATTACCTGCCCGGTGTTTTCCAGATGATACCCCGCCTGTCTGTTATATTTATCGGTGCTTCTGTGATATTCGTCCTTGGCTTATTTGATGACCTCAAAAGATTATCCGCCTTGCAGAAATTCCTTGTCCAGATTGTGGTTGGTATGTTTATTGTAGGCAGCGGTATTGAATTCAGTCTCTTGGCAGTGGCACCAGGAGTCTGGGGATGGCTTATCTCTAAACTTGTTACGATATTCTGGATAGTCCTTGTAACGAATGCCTTTAATCTTTTGGACCATATGGACGGGCTTTGCAGCGGTATTGTTGCGATTACATCTTCTGTTTTTCTGGTGATTGCCTTGGAGACAAATCAATATTTTATCGCCTCTTTCTTGATAACGATTGTTGGAACATCCGTTGCTTTTCTCTTCTTCAACTTTCACCCGGCTAAAATATTTATGGGTGATGCAGGCAGTTTACTTTTGGGTTATTTTATTTCTATCCTGACAATCTTATTTACCTTCTATAAAAAGCCGTATTCTTATTATGCAATTTTTACCCCTTTATTGGTTGTGGCAATTCCAATCTTTGATACGGTTGTAGTAATCGTTATTAGACTGCTGAATAAAAAACCGATATTTAGAGGTGACAAGAATCATTTCGCCCATCGGCTTATTGCATTAGGAATGACTATTCCTGATGCGGTTATCCTGATATATTTGTTGACCTTGTGTAGTGGTTTATCCGCAATTCTTTTATATTATCTTAATCCTCTGCCCTTACTAAATTTTACAGGCGTTATTATCCTTTTCGGTCAGATTGTCTTGCTTTTAGGGATAATTACCATACTGGAATACAGCGGACGGAAGAATAAAAATAGTGTTTAGTCCATAAGTACGTCTTGCGTCCTGCCCGTACGGGTACAACGGATAACCCATGACGGATAACACATTATATGTATCTATGGTTAGAGATATTTTTGCTTTCCGCAGGAATTACTTCCCGGCTGATTATTTCGGCAAGTACCTCAGGGGCTGGCTTAAATCTTCTGGTTAATCTATTTATCTGGTCTGCCTTTCTTTTACACCTCATAAATTATCAGGTTCGCTTTACTCACTGTAAAAAGGATACCTCTATTGCGAATGGACACAAAAAACTCAACCTTTTATTATTCTTGTTTGGGTTATTTATTATTGCCGGATTTATTTATGCGCCCTATAAATTCTCGGCATTTGGCTATCTTTTACAATGGCTCTCGGATATCCTTCTTTTTTATATCGTCTATAATCTCTGTCTTAAACAACCCACCCCGATTTTATTTGTTGCTCTCTTTTTATCAAATGCAGTAGTTATTATCCTTTGTGGATTGTATCAGCATCTCTGGGGATTAAAAGACCTTCTTAACGAATTACAGGCAAATCCGCAGTTACTAAAGAGTATTCCTGTTGAATTACAGGAGCAGTTTGTGAAAAGTATTCTTGGCGCAGAGCCATTTGCTACTTTTACCTATCAAAATTCACTCGGTGCGTTTCTGGTTCTCGTATTCCCGATACTTCCCGCGGTTTTTATTTCTCTGATTAAAATCAAAAACACTGATTCTAAAAATCAAATATTACGATTGGCATTAGTTATAGTATCCACCATCCTCAGTATTTTTATCCTGATAAAAACTAACTCTAAAGGTGCCTGGGGAACGTGCATATTTGCTTTAATACTTATGGCGATTTCGGGGACTACTAAAGCAGGATTATTACCCCTGTCGTCTCGACGTCAAAGGATTATATTAAGCATATTCCTCGCTCTTTTTATAATTGTAGTTTCTCTTACCTTATATATTATTTTTCTGCCCGAGAATCCTCATTGGGTAAAAGGACTGCCAGAGTCGCTTCTGGTCAGGTTTGATTACTGGCGAGCAACAGTTCAGATTATCAAGAATAATATCATAAACGGCGTTGGACTGAATCAATTTGGAAGTGATTATCTTTATTACAAATCTATTTCTGCAGGAGAGACCACCAAAGCCCATAATGACTATCTTCAAATCGCTTCAGAATTGGGCTTACCTGCATTTATTGTATTTATTCTTATCTGGTTTATTATTCTTGGCAAATTCAAACCCCTAACTTCGCTCAAAGCACTGCCCATCCAACCATCTGACCGTCCGACTGTCCGACCGATGATATGGGGTGTTGCTTTTGCCTTTTTAATAAGTGAGATATTTCAGAATCCCGTAATAGCGATAGATATTCCTTTTATATCAACACTAATTTTATTTGCGCTCTGGTCGGTTTCATTTCTGATATGGATAAAAATAGAATTTACTCCATTATTAATAACCGGGCTATTTTGTGCCTTACTGGGATTTTTATTGCATTCAACACTTGACTTTAATCTCTATGTGCCGGGGCTTTCTATGAGTATGTGGTTTCTCGGTGCGATATTTTATGGACTAACCTCGGGCTCTACGCTCGGAGTTTATCCAAGCGGGACTCCACGCTCCACGCTCTACGCCCTAACCGGGCTTACTACTTTTATACTTTTAATACTCTGTGTTATCAGCACACTGCTTATTCAATACGATTCATTATTGGAACAGGGGAAATCTTTTGCGAGAAGCAGTTCTTCACAGGAGCGAGAGCAATCTATAAAATACCTCAAACAGGCGCAGGGGATAAATTCCTATGCAGTAGAACCGTTATTAGAATTGACCTGGATAATACACCATAATTATTGTGGAAAAGACACTGATGCGATGTTAAAAATGCCCTGTATTTATTATCTTAAACAAGCAATTTCATTAAGCCCCTTAAGTGCAATGCTTTATTACCAGCAAGGGCTCTTATATAAAGAACACGCGATATTTTTAGAACAACTTAATATAGACCCTGAACGCGGAGTCGCAACGGAGTCCCGGCGTGAAAGAACCAGAATGGCTAATCTTTATCTGCAATATTCTGAAAGGTCTTTTAAGACATTATTAGACTTATATCCAACTTTTAACAGGGAAAAGGAAGTCAGGAGGATAAAACAATAAGTTCTATTAGTTTTAAGCACGGGTGACAAATGGAATGATTATTCACCCTGACAAGATGTAGAGGCGAAAACGATTGAAGGCAGATATGGCATAACTGTTTTCTGATTGGTTAACATCTTATAAGGTCTTTACCATTCATTTTCTGTAATGTAGAATTTGTTTTAGGGTTTTGCGCTGGAAGAGATATGAAAAGACAAGATAAGAGAATACGCCTAAGCCAACTAATCCGATAACCCTTGCTGTTTCGGCTAATGCCTTGGGGCATTTAGGAAAATAATAAAGCCCTGAATAACAGGTAACTCCCATCAGAATACTGCATATCAGGGGTAAAATTAATTCTTTTAAGAATGAGAGAACTAAATCTTTGCGGGTAGTGAACATAGTTTTACCGCCGAGAAAATAGAGCAATATCACGAGATTCAGAACTGATGAGAGAGTAGTCGATAAGGCAATTCCGCTTTCTTTTAAGGGTCCGACCAGAATGATGTTCAGGATAATATTCGTAAAGACGATATAAACACCAACTTTTACTGGGGTTTTCATATCCTTGAGAGAATAGAAAGCGCGGTTAGTAATCTGAACCGCACCGTATGACCAGATGCCGATTGCGTAAAAGGTCAGGCACGAAGTTGTGCGCTCAGTCGCTTGGCTGGTAAATGCCTTAATCTGAAACAAGGCAGATGGCAGGATGTAAAAAGCCCAGTGAATAATCGGTTCTGATAGGATAATAAGCCCGATTGATGCTGGAACACCGACAAACAAGGCAATCCGTAATGCCTTATTTAACTCTGTGAACATACCGCTGAGGTCATTCCTTGCAGCATAATCAGCCAGATACGGAAATACCGCTGTGGCTAAAGAGATACCGATTAAAGCAAATGGAAATTGCATTAAGCGATTGCCGAAATATAGAGCCGAGATTGCCCCATGTTCTTCAATAAATAGCTGGGCAATCACATAGTCCATTACTAAATTCACCTGGAATACCGCCAAGCCCAGAATAGTCGGTAATATTAAACGAAGGGTTTCCTTTAAGCCGGGATGAGCGAGACATATTTCCGGCTTATAGGTAATTTTATGCTTCACAAGAAGCGGTATCTGAATAACGACCTCTAAGACACCACCGATTAGGATTGACCATGCAATAATAATTACTTTGTTTTCGTCA
>JAGUXD010000167.1 GCA_020062035.1 Candidatus Brocadiia bacterium
ATTTTTGATTGTCTCCTCTATCGTTTTCTGGTGCAGTGCAATAAAAATGTCAGGTCTTTCCACAACAGGATAATCTATGGAACTATCCTGAGCCGATGGGTCTTCCAGTGTAGGTATCTTTCGGCTTCCAGACAGCAACTTCTCCGGGGTAGCCCATCCGGAATGAGAAAGAACTACTTCTGATGAAGTAACACTACCTCTGCTTTCTGGTCCGTAATGTGTAATGGATGAAACAAATCTGTATTTTTTTAATGCGGCACGGCAGATTAAATTACCTGCATAAACCACGCCCTGGCCACCGATACCACTTATAATTATCTCTACTCTTTCTTGTTTCATATCGTTATTTAACAAACTCACCGATTAGGATTTTATCATTCTGCTTAAATGTAAATAATTCATCGGATGACTTGACATGAACACAGAGTTTTTTAAGATTTAATATCATTTCTGCAGGTGATGCTCCTGATATTTCTTTATTGCGTCTACCAAATTGTGTAAAGCAAGGAGAAATTACATCTATAAACGAAAACCCCTGATGAGTGAATGCCTTTTTGATATATTTGATAAGTTCTCGTGTATGATGAACTGTGGCGCGGGCGATACAACTTGCGCCGGCACCCCTGACAAGTCCACAGAGGTCAAAAGACGGCTCTGGATTTCCTTGCGGTGTAGTGGCTGTTTTTGCTCTCATCGGAGTAGTTGGACCAACTTGGCCTCCGGTCATTCCATAAATAGAATTATTAGCACAAATCACGGTGATCTCTAAATTTCGTCTAGCGGCATGGATTAGATGATTACCGCCGATTGCAGAAATGTCGCCATCTCCGCTTATTACAACAACCTTTAAGGATGGATTGAACAATTTTATACCAGTAGCAAAGGCAATCGGTCGTCCGTGTGTCGTATGTAAGGTATCAGCCGCGAAATGAGGACTCGGTATCCAAGCCGCACAGCCAATCCCGGAGACAAAGACCATTTTATTTATATCAAGTGATAGTTCATCTATTGCCCTTAAAACGGCCTGCAATAAAATGCCATGCCCACAACCAGGGCAGAATGGAGTCGGAAATACCTCTGGTCTTAAGTATTTATTTAATATCATTTACTTTTTCAAGGATTTCTTTAGCACTAATAACTGTTCCATCGGTTTTATTATATGGTATAACCTGACAATTGGTAAATCGCTGGATTTCACGAACTACTTGACCTTGATTCATCTCTGGGACAACAATTTTAGAGATGGCTTTGGGAAGATTAGAGAATATTTTTTCAGGGAAGGGCCAGAGTGTCTTAAGACGGATAAACCCGATTTTCGCCTCTTTCTGAGAGGCCGTCTTTACCGCGGTAAAGGCACCGCGCGCTGTAAAACCATAAGCAATCACTAATATTTCTGTGTCTTCCTCAAGAAAATATGTCTCAAATAATGATATTTTGTCTAAGTCCTGACGAATTTTATTACATAATCTATTGATTAACCTGGCTTGTGCTGATGGAGATTGGGTCAGGCGATATCCCCATTCATCGTGGGTTGAGCCAGTTACAGACAGTTTTCTGCCTTGCCCAAATAGAGGCATTGGAGTGGCACAATTATCTGCATAATTACCAAAGGGTGGTAAATCCGTTTTCTCTGGACGCTGAATGATAGGAATATTTTGATGGAGTCTGGTTGATTCCCTTAAATGGCCTAAGACTTCGTCAGCCAAAAGAAAGACAGGAATGCGATATGTTTCAGCAAAATTAAATGCCTGAATGGTCATTTCATACATTTCGGTAACTGACCAAGGTGAGAGAGCAATAATTTCATAATCGCCTGATGCACCCCAGCGGACCTGCATAATATCGCTTGAGGCGGGTTTGGTTGCTTGTCCTGTAGAAGGACCCGCTCTTTGGACATCTACAATAACACAAGGGGTTTCAGTCATTATTGCATAACCAATATTTTCTAACATCAAGGTAAGACCGGGTCCTGAAGTAGCGGTCATCGCTTTTGCGCCGGCCCAGGCCGCTCCGATTACTGCACCTATAGAAGCAATCTCATCTTCCATCTGGACAAAAACACCGTCTACTTTAGGTAGTTCCTCTGCCATTTTTTCCATTATTTCGCTGGAAGGCGTGATTGGGTAGCCGGCATAAAATCGGCAACCGGCTTGAATGGCGCCTAAAGCACAGGCCTCATTTCCTTGTAGAAATTGTTGCATCTTTCAAACTTATCACTTCTATCGCTAAGTCAGGACAATGTAATTCGCATTCCATACAGCCAATACATTTTTGGGGTTCTATGACTTGGGCAAGAAGATAACCGCTGGGATTTGCGTCTTTTGACATCGCTAAAACATCTTTAGGACATATTTCAACACAAATAGCACATCCCTTACAGAAATTATCGTTTATGATGATAGAGAACCATTTATTCATTTACCTTTTAAGACATTCTCAAATATCTCTAAAGCAATATCAATATCGTTTTTGGTAATAATTAAAGGTGGCGCAAATCTAATATTGTTTTCTCCGCAACCAAGAACAAGTATTCCTTTCTTAAAGCAATGTTCAACTATCTTATTCCTTCTTTCAGGGTCTTTGGCTCTTGTGTTCCTATCCTTGACTATTTCAATACCGACCATTAAACCTTTACCTCTGACATCACCGATAAAGTGAAATTTATTCTGAAGTTTTTTAAGGCGATTGATAAGATATTCGCCGGTAATACGGGCGTTTTTAACCAATGATTTTTTAAGTAATTCTATGGTTTTTAAGGCGGCGATACAACATACAGGGTTACCGCCGAAAGTATTAGCATGAGCACCAGCAGGCCATTTTTGCAGTGTCGCGCGCGATACCATTGCGCTTAACGGCATACCAGACGCGATACCTTTAGCGATACAGATAATATCCGGCTCTACTTTCCAATGTTCAGTTGCAAACATTTTGCCTGTCCTACCCATACCTGTCTGAATCTCATCTGCAATCAGAAGAATTCCATACTTCTGGCAAATTTTCGTGAGTCGCTGGAAATAACTATCTGGAGGAACGACATAACCGCCTTCACCCTGAATCGGCTCTATCACAACGGCTGCGACATCTTCAGGCGGTGCTACTTTTGTAAAGATAATATCTTCAAGATAAGATAAACAGGCAAAATCACATTTAGGGTGGGTCAAGTTAAATACACAGCGATAACAATAAGGATATGGGATATGTGTAACATCAGAAAGCATCGGTGAAAAATGCCGGCGCTGTGTGGCTTTACTGGCGGTTAATGCCAGAGCACCCATCGTCCTGCCGTGGAAAGCGCCGATGTAAGCAATCATTCTTGGCCGTCGTTGAATAAAACGGGCTAACTTTATTGCGGCTTCCACTGCCTCAGCACCAGTATTTGCCAGAAATACCTTTTTCGCAAACCTGCCTGGCGTAATCTTTGTTAATTCTTCAGCCACATCAGATTGAAGAGCGTAATAAAAATCGGTGCCTATCATATGTATTAATCGCTCTGATTGCTCTTTGATAACCCGAAC
Organism: Candidatus Brocadiia bacterium; assembly: GCA_020062035.1. Lineage (GTDB taxonomy): Bacteria > Planctomycetota > MHYJ01 > JACQXL01 > JACQXL01 > JAGUXD01. The sequence goes on from JAGUXD010000167.1 coordinate 3,516, forward strand.
AATTTCAGGATGACAATGGCCCGTAGTACAGACCGCGACACCGGCGTTTAAATCCATATAACGATTGCCATCAGGGTCTTCAATCATTATGCCCTTCCCTCTTTCTGCTACCAATGGGTAAGCCCGCGTATAAGATGGGGAAATATAACGCTTGTCTTTTTGTAAAACCTTTCTGGCATTTGGTCCTGGCGGTCTTACTCTGATATACGGCTTATTAGTACTAATTTTCTGATAAGACATAAATATTTCTTTCTAATCTCGCTCTCGTTTTAATATTTGTTGAAGTTAGAATTTTATATAAAATAAAATATCCTGTAAAGAATTTCAGGATACAAATCATTGACAAAATTAGTAATATTTTATAAAAGTCGTGAGAAGAAGATAATTTATGGATGACCTGATACAATTAGCGGCGTATGTATTAATAATAGTTGTTATAGGAGCGGCTTCTATTATAAAAAAGGTAATAGAAGCCCAGAAAAGACGTCAGGAGATTGAAAAACATCGGGTAAAAACATTACAGCCTGAAAGAGAATTATTCCCAAAATATACTCAGGAACAAACTCCTTCCTACCCGCCAGCGCCTGAGAAAATACCTCAAGAAGAGATTCAAGAAGGTGAGCCAATTGAGTGGGAAGACGTTCTCAAGAAGGTTTTAGGGATACCTGAAGAAAAACCTGTGCTCCTTATAAAACATAAGCCCAATATTCTCGGAACCCCTCGGATTAGAAAAGAAGAAGTGCCCTTAGTTACTGCTAAACCAATCTCGCTAAAACAGGACACTATTCAAGAGCTTAAGCAGGAAGATACTGAAAGATTATTAAATTGGGAAGAATTTACGAATAATCTTAAAAATCAGGGCTTATCAGAAATCCAGCAGGCAATTATTATATCTGACTTAATCCAGCCATCTGTGGCAAGAAGAGCGCGAAGGCATTTGGGGCGGTAATTGAATCAGCCGGAGTGGCGGAATGGCAGACGCGCTAGACTCAAAATCTAGTCCTCTTCGGAGGGTGAGGGTTCAACTCCCTCTTCCGGCACCAAAATGTGTTGCGAGTTTTTGGTCTTGATGTCCCAGCAGGACAAGACGCCAGACGCAAATTTATGTCCAAAGGTTTAGTTACTATCATCACCGGCCGCGGCAAGGGTAAAACCACTTCTGCATTGGGACAAGCACTCCGCGCAACCGGGCAGGGACTCAAAGTTCTAATGATTCAGTTCCTTAAGAGTTCTCGTATCTACGGCGAAATTAACTCTGCCAAAAAACTCTATCCGGATTTTGAGATTATTCAGGCAGGCAAGGAATGTGTCCATACTGAAAAGCCGTATGTATGCACTGACTGTAATTTTGAGTGTCATGTAGATACAAAAAAGCCATCAAGAGAGGATAGAGAATCAGCCCAACAGGCTTTTGCTTTAGTTCAGGAGAAAATAAAATCCGGTAAATATAATATGGTTATTCTTGATGAAATAATATATGCCATTGATTACGGGCTTATCAGTATTGATGTGGTATTAGAACTTATCGGTGGAAAGCCCCAGGACTTACATCTTATCTTAACAGGCCGTAATGCCCCTCCGCAATTAGCCGCTAAAGCAGATTTGGTCAGCGAGATACTGGAAATCAAACATCCATTTCAGCAGGGAATGAAATCGGTTAAGGGAATTGATTTTTAAGCAATCCCGCACATAACCTGCTGCTTTGGGCTACCTACCGTAGAGGTTATGTGCGGGAGAATTAAAAGGCATTTGTAATTAGTTTTATATCTGGCTTTTCTTCCTCCATCAGAATAGCCACCACATCAAACTGGCAGTGGATAGAAGAAGGAATTTTCTTTTTATAGATATAATAATTTGCCAGCCGAAGGAGTTTCTGTTGTTTTGATTTAGTAATTGCCTCAAGGGGGGAGCCAAAATAAGAAGAAGTACGCGTTTTTACCTCAATAAAAGATAGCATCTTTTTCTTATAGGCGATTAAATCAATCTCGCCGAAGCTGCACTTGAAATTACGCTCAATAATTTTGTAGCCCTGCTTCTTGAGAAATTGTTCGGTAATTGCCTCGCCCTTGAAACCAATTTCTTTGGTAGACATAATTAGGAATCCGTCATATCAAATTTAACTTATATCTATGAACTCTGAACTATGAATTTTATATATCATAGTTTATAGTTAATATGGGTCATCACGGATTAGTGTGGGTAAATAATGCCTGTTCTGGCACGGTATTTGTCCGCCAAAGGCG
>JAGUXD010000191.1 GCA_020062035.1 Candidatus Brocadiia bacterium
CACCTCCTGAAGGAATTCCACCGCCGCCATCTGGGGCCCCAGGAGGAGGGGGTATTGGTAATGGTGGTGTTCCAGGAGTACTGGGATCTGATGGTGTGGAGGGTTGTTGTGGACGCGTACGCGGACAGCAACTATCACTGTATTTTACATCTTCTAATAAAATTACTAAACTTGTTAATAACATCACCCATAACAATAGTTTTTTAATATCCATAATACACTCCTCTTTCGCTATTGGCTATTCGCTGTTAGCGAATAGCCAATAGTAAAAATAGAAAATACAATGTTAAAAGATATTTGTCAAGAAAAAACATAATATTTTCTATAATATTTCTTATCTTATTATTGACACGGGCAAGTAGTAAATTAGAATATTTTCTATGCAACCTGCAGAGTTTATTAGAAAACTGGGTTCAGCAAATCCCCAAGAACTGCCAAGCATTTATATCTTTGTTGGACCTAATAAATTTACTTTTGCCTTAAAGGAACAGGGTCTAAAATATCTTGGTGCTACAATATTACAGGACAAGAAAGTTCTGGATGCAGATTCTATTTCTGATTATATAGAAATAAAAAGGTTCGGAACCCACGATTATAAAGAAAGTGACTTCTGGAATGAGGTATATGCAGTGCCGTTTCTCAATAAACCCCGATTAGTTATCTTAAATCTTGGTGAAAAGACAGATTTTATAAACAAGATAAGTCAATCATTAGAAGAATATCTTTCTAAAAGGTCGTTTTTTACCAAGGTGGTAATTCTTGCTGATAAATGGGAAGGATATTCTTTGTTTTTAGGAAAGTTGGTAAGGCAAAAAGCATGGGTTATAGAATATCTCGTTCCATCAGAAAGAAGGTTGCCTGACTGGGTAATCAGTGAGCTTGCCAGATACAACAAAAAGATTGGTCAGAGAGATGCAAGGTTATTAACTGAGAAAACTGGTAATAACCTTTCAGAGTTGTCGTCTAATATTCACAAACTCGTGCTTCTTCATAAAGGTTCGCAATATATCACGGCCGATTCTGTTAGGAATTTTATTGACATCCAGAGGAATTATGATATAAAAGAGTTAGCGGAATCTATTGTGAACAAACAACCTGCTCAATCACTGGTTATTGCTAATCAACTTTTGCGCAAAGGAGAATCTGTAAATAAAATTATCGGTTATCTTCGCTCGTTTCTTAGACAGGACTACAGATTTCAAGATGATAAAGATGTCATCGCTAAATTACTAAAGACTGACTTGTCCATCAAGACCAGTTTATTAAGCGAGGATTTGGCTTTACAATTATTGGTAATAAAATTAAGTCAATAAATAGGAAAAGAAAATGAATAGGATTAACAAGTCAAAAGGGTTTACTCTTATAGAAGTCATAGTTGTTCTGAGCATTATTTTGGTACTTGCGTCTATAGTAATTCCCGGTTTAATGCGAGGTCATTACGGGGCAAAGAAAACCACCACTAAAAACGAAATCGCTCAGATGTCCCAAGCCATTGCTATGTATGAAATGGATTATGGGGGTTATCCTGAAGACAAACCCGGTTATTCAAGCGAGGCGTTAATTAAGGCACTTGGCGGAGACCCGAAAGCCGTGCCGCCCCGCAGACCATATTTTACTTTTCAGGCAAAAAGAATCCTGAACAACGAATATTACAGTGTTTTTAATAAACCATTTTATTATAGAGAAAACAACTCTAAGAAAGATAAGACCGATGAGATGAAAAATCCATTTACCTTTGATATCTGGACACACGACGGCAAAAAAGATGCACAAGGTATTAATAACTGGGAGTAATTTAATGAAAAGGGATTCAAAGATATTAATTCCTTTCCTCTCCCGCCCGTACGGGTCGGGAAAAGGATTTTCTCTTGTTGAGATGGTGGTGGTTATTTCCATTATTACGCTTCTTATGGGGATAGTGATAGCTGGGGCGAGCCGAATAAGACAAAAAACCCGAGTAGACGCAACCAAGTCGCTTATTAGTAAAATTACTCTGGCATTAAATGAATACCATCTTGTTTTTCACGATTATCCTCCGTGTACAGGAGAATATGATGGCTCTCAAAATCTTTATCAATTATTAGGCAAGGGGTTACAGATAAAACAGGGTTATGACCCGGCAACAGGAAATATGAAAACGCAAGATTTAGCGCCATTTGTAGTGGGTGGATTCAGGAAAAATGAGTATGCGGGAGTTGAAGAAAAAACAAGATATATTATTGATGCCTGGGGTGAAAGAATTACTTATAAAAAGCCCGGCAAGAACCACTCCTCATCAGGCGGAAAAGATAACACCTCTTTTGTTGATATAGAATCAGCAGGTCCTAATAAACAGTTTGACGATGATGATTCTCCAAAAGACGATGATATCAATAACTGGCAAATAGAAAAATATCTTACACAATAATGAGACCTAAAAAACATCGGGACGACCTGCCAGCCGGTTTCACCATTATAGAATTATTAGTGGTGGTCGGGATTATCGGTCTTGTTTTAGGCACTTCATTAGCGTTTTTTAGCACACTTCGTTCCAATACCATAAAACAATCCGCCCAACTTGTCAGAATAACTTTTATTAAAGCAAACCAATATGCCTGTTCACAGCGCATAATATTCTTTATCGTTTTTGATACAAAACAAGGTTTGATGTCTATCTATGAAGATACAGATGGAAATGAAGAATTTAATAAGGGTGATATACAAGTAGGCGAAACAGTTTCTCTTCTCAAGGGTGTATTTTTCTCCGATAAACCGACTTTATTTCAATTGCCACAGCCATATGTCGGGTTCAGAACTAATGGCTCTTTGATTTTACCAGCCGAGGTAAAAGATGCGCAGTTAAATCCGCCTTCTGAAGCAGATATTATTCTTGAACATAAGACAGAAAATTTCAAGATGTATCTGGATTTCGTTATTACTACAGGCCGTATCAGACAGATGGTTTATAGAGAAGAATAATTCATGATATTAGAAAAGTGTCCCCAAGGGCTTACGTTGATTGAGATTTTAATTGCCGTAATTGTTTTAACAGTGGGGGTCTTAAGTATCCTCTCCTTATTTCCTAATGCGATTAAAAGCACGAAACTCACTGTGGAAGACTCGGTTGCCTCAAATATAGCAGAATCAGTTGCAGATGCTTTAGTTATAGCGATGCGTTGGGCTACTCTTGAGACCTCTAATAGTCCTTCTACTGCGATTTTGGTTCACGACGGTCTTCCCGAAAATTCTTATGAGTTTGCCCTTCCTTTAACGGCTAATCCACCTCCTGAAGAAAACGAAACAAGATACTTTGCCCATCCCTCGTCAAATCCGCTGGATGCTAAAACCCCGAATCCATACCCGATTGATGTCTTCAAGTTAGGTAAAACGCCCTATATCAAAAATGTCTTGGCAGACGTCAGAAAAGGACCTGACCCTACGGAATCTTATGACCAATACGCTTTTTCTTTTACAGTCAGTCGCATAGACGACGCCAGAACTCTTCAAGAGCGTCCCAAATCATTATTTCGCTTTGCGATATTAGTATATAGACTAAAACCAGATTATAAACAGGGTGATGAAATACCAGAGCCAATAAAAGTGTTTGTTATTGATATATCCGGCAAATAGAAATCCCCAATAACTATGAAGCACTTAAAACCACTATCTTCAACAGGGTTTACCTTGATAGAATTGTTAGTAACAATCGGAATAACGGCGTTTATAATGCTACTTGTAGCAACTATTTTTAATCAGTCCGCAACAACTTATATCACAGGAGTTGACCGGATGAATATCTATAGTTCAGCCCGTTCAGCCATAGATTTGTTAGCAAGCGACCTTAATGGTTGTTTTTCTTTAGAAGGCAATAGACAGAAATTTACTTTTTCAGAAGATAAAGAAGGCGATGATATTGCAGAAGCACGGGACAGAATCTCTTTTCACGGCATTGTTTTAGTCCAACAACAAGTCACCAGCGCCAAAATAGAATATTATTTAGTTCAAGACAAGGACTACACCATTTTAGATGCACAGGGCGGTACCATAACCGGACTCGCTAAAACCACAAAAACCAAAAGGCAATTATATGTGATGAGACGAGAAGCCAAAGATATAAACACCGGGGCTCTCCTTGATTCTGTTGACCTCTGTCATTTTGTATTATCATTTAATATAGAAGTATTTGATAGACCCTCTCGTTCTTTCAAACAACTGAGTGGGGTAGGATACAATTATCCGATTGGTGATGGTGCGCCACCGGATGAAAAACTTCCATCAGGTTTAAGAATCACCGTAAGGGTAGTAGCAAACGCAGCCGAGCGACAGGAGCGGATTATCTCTCGCGTCATCTGGTTGCCTATGGGTGGATAAAATGTCATCTACTATCTTCTTTGCAGACACACACTTAAATGTATCACGTCCTGATAAAACAAAACGAGTTATCAATTTTCTTAACAGTTTCACATCAGAGACCATTTTTTACATATTAGGTGATTTCTTTGACCTCTGGATTGGCTCAAAACATTTAGAACTTATTGATTATCAGGATATCCTTGAAGAGTTAAGACACCTTACTTCTATGGGCTGTCAAATCAATCTTATACCGGGCAATCGTGATTTTCAGATAGGAAAACATCTTACTCTTAAAACAGGCGTAAAGGTTTTACCTGAATTATTTGGTCTTACTTTACAGGATAAAAAGATATTGCTGACTCACGGAGATATTTTCTGTGCTGAAGATAGAGGTTATCAGACCTATCGCCGGTTAAGTAGAACAAAGATAGTAAAATCGGTCTTTCAATCTTTTCCTATGGAGGTAGGGAAAAAAATAGCATCAGGGATTAGAAATTATAGTGAAGAAATTGTTCCGCAGAAACTATTTATTTACCATAATATTGTTGACTCTCAGGTAAGACGGTATTTTAAGAAGAACTACGATATTATCATCTGTGGCCATATCCATAAACAGACCAGAAAAGAAATCCTGCCCGGTAAAACACTCATTACACTTGGAAACTGGGACAAAAAAGGTTCTTATTTAGAATATCGCGATGGTGAATTTATTTTCAGTGAATGTTCTTAACTGGCAGTAGCAGGACAAGGAGGCGTCTTCACTCCGTTAGAGACCTTGTCTCTAACGGGGCTGGCGGAGAGGGAGGGATTTGAACCCCCGAGGACTATGAAAGCCCTAACGGTTTTCAAGACCGCCGCAATCAACCGCTCTGCCACCTCTCCTTCTTTATTATTTTGTATAAAAAATATCTCGTGTCAAGATAAATTTCTTGACAATAGTTATTTTAATTCCTAATATTAATAAAGGAGGTATCAGATATGTATCAACACGAAATCGGTAAAGCCGCCGGAGAGCTCTGGAGATATTTAGATACTAAGGGCTCTACATCTATGGACAAGGCGCACAAAGACCTGAAACACCTGAACAAAGATTTATTCCATCAGGCATTGGGCTGGCTCGCACGGGAAAACAAGATAGATATAAATTCTGCAGTAAAACCGGTAGTGGTATCCAAGAAAAATTAGTTTCTTATTGCTTCAATCTTTGCAGAATTGTCTTTGATGGAAGATATTTACCGGGACAGGCGGTTTTCTTCTTATCCACTTCCTTGTGAACTAAGACCTTTTCTTTCGGGATACGATATTGCTTGGAAAGGTCATTCATTAGATTCACCAGAGATTCTATTTGGTTAGAAGAGGGACGAAATATATCAAAATTACCAACCAAGCAGATTCCTATAGCAGTCCCATTTATCTGGTTGTTCCAACAGTGTTGACCCTGTATCTGTTTTTTCCAGCGCTCTGACACCTCAATCTCACCGTCTTTTGAGTTTGTACCATTACCGATTACAAAATGATAAGTCAGACCTTCTTTCATTCCTTTTTCCTTGCGATGATAGTTATCAAAAATAGTCGCATTACCTTGCTTGGTTGCACTGTGATGAATTACAATATATTTCCACCTGTCATTAGACGGATAAAGAGTTGCGACTGAAGGTCTTGATGTTGTAAATATGGGCGAAATAGCAGTTTCTTGCGGTTTGTCTTCAGCCCAGTTTACTGATTTTGTAATGAGCGGGTCAGTAGTAGAAAGATAAACAGCAATTACAAAAGTAATGAAAGTCGCGCCTGTAAACAACAAATCAAACATTTTCACCATCTATTCTATCGGCAGAATAGGTAATCCACTTTAGAGAGTTTATTTATTGACCGCTATGGTTTTTCTTGATAACATAGAAAATTATATGAAAGCGGATTAAACTGACTTATCTGATTAAAAATCTGTGTAATCTGTGGTTATGAAAAAGGTATTCACGGTTCGTGATTGGCCCCGTTCCGCAAGGCCCAGGGAACGTTTACAGAAATATGGACCTGAAAAACTCTCTGACCAGGAACTTCTTATGACGGTTATCGGCTCAGGCGGTAGATCCAAACCGGTCTTTGAGATTGTAAACGAACTCCTGAAACAATTTGGGAATCTCAGGTCTATTGCCAATGCTTCAGTAGAAGAACTCTATCAAATCAAGGGAATCAGTTTTGCTAAAGCCACGCAGATAAAAGCCGCTCTGGAATTAGGACAAAGAATAATTGGTAGGCCATCAGAAGAAGAGAATACCCCTCCTGTCATCATCACTCCGCAGGATGTAGAAGTTCTTCTCAAGAATAAACTCAGGGACAAAAAGAAGGAATATTTTATTATTATTTGTCTGGACACCAGGAACCGTCTCATCCGGGATGCGGATATCTCCATCGGCACGCTTAATGCCAGTTTAGTGCATCCGCGCGAGGTATTTAAGGAAGCGATTTCTGCAAGTGCGGCATCAATCATCATCGCCCATAATCATCCCTCAGGCGACCCAACGCCCTCTGATGACGACATCAAACTCACCAAACGGCTCATTGAAGCAGGCAAACTCGTTGATATAGAAGTCCTTGACCATATCATCATTACCAGCCAAAAATCGTTAAGTATGAAACAATTAAAAATTATTTAAGGAAATTATATTTCATCCTCCTCGTCAGCGATAGTATCGTCTCTCATCAGTTCTGCCTCATGCAGGTGTAAACTGTTTAATCGGAAAGACCGATGAGAACATCTTTGTAGGAGTTGAGAAACGTCTTAACGGTTTTATTATCAAAACCGGTTGTGGTAATAATCAATCCGTCCACCTGAACCTCTTTACCCGTATAATTTGCCTTCTTTTCTAACATAACAGACGAGTATTCCTCTGCGGTAGTAAGTTTTTTTCCAGATGCTTGTGGGTCTGCATTAATAATCGCAAGCGACGCCCCACCGATTGCACCAATTGCTTTTTTATTACCCAGACAATATTTTACTATCCTTAATACATCCGGATGATTCCAATAATCTTTGACATTTTTCCCGGTCATTAGAATAATCCCATCGTAGTTGAACGAAAGAATTTCTCCGAACGTAATTCCTATTTTGATAACAATGTTATCAAAAGTAGTTACATTCTCCGTATCAGAGGCGAGCAGATATTGAGCGCCGTTGGTAATAAGAAACCGCCTGACTAATTCAAAATGTTCCGCTTCTTGAGAGGGGAGGCATACAAGAATCTTTTTTCTCGGTTTGTTAGTCGGCGCCAAATCATAAAATGGTTTCAATGCGGTTTTTACTGTAAAATTACAGCGCTGAATGACCAGTGGAATAAATTTCATCCGTTCTGATAATGACTTCTCAATCTCTTTCTGGAAATCCCGAATATGATTGATGGGTTGATTGTTGATTGAGGTTATTATGTCACGTATCTGGATGTCTGCTCTTGAGGCGGCTGAATTCGGCTGTGCGCGAACCACGCGCACACCCTTGCGATGCGGCAATTCATAATAATACTGCGTCATCGCGGTAATCTCTTTGACACCAAGCCCAAGGTCGTCATAACGCAATTCTTTTAGTTCACCCAGTTGCCAACCGAATTCCACTGCTGGCTCGTCTTCTAATAACATGGTCTCAATAATATGTTCTGTAAAACTTGCTTTTTTAGTCCCGCTTAGCGGGATTACTGGTCTTGCGATTTTTAGAGTAATGGGGTTCCCTACTTCTCTGATGGTGAGATTCCAGGTAATATCGCTAATTTCTGCTTCAGTGCGTGCCGAGACCTTTTGTCCGTCTATTTCTGTAATAATATCGCCAGTTTGCAAGCCAGCTTGATTAATATAAGAGCCATCTTCCACGAAGTTGATTAAAATACCTTTATCTATCCCAAATGCAAAAGATAGGTTATCATCTAAATGTTGCCAGAAACAGACCGGTAAATCGCTTTTTCTAAACCGTCCGTATTTTAAGAAATGTTCTTTCAGGACTTTGATTACATTTACCTGGATAGCGAAACCGATTCCTTCGCCTCTGCCGCCGTAGGTATTCATTCCAATCACCTCACCCTTTTCATTAAGGAGTGGTCCTCCGCTATTTCCCGGGTTAATCGGTGCATCGGTCTGGAATACCCGCGTAAAAGTCCCTAAATCAATCCTTTCTATATTACTTAAAATACCAGCGGTAAGGGTTCTTTTTAATCCACCCGGTGAGCCGTAGGCATAAACGCGATTGCCTGCCCTTACCAAATCAGAATCACCCAGGTCAATGGCTGATAATGTTTGCTCTGGTTCTATCTTAAGTAATGCCACATCAGGGTCAAGCGAATGGCCGATTACTTTTGCTCTATATCGTTTTTCATCTGACATTATTACTGTAATAAATCTGGCTACTTCTTTAGGGTCTTCGCTATCTCTATCCAGAAGCGAAATTACATGCCCATTGGTAATAATATAACCATCTGGCGAGATGATAAAGCCACTGCCTAAACCTTTTTCGTGCTGGATGGTAACTACAGATGGGTCAACTTTCTTCAAAAGCCGGGCACCGATTTCGTCTAACCCATTAATATCTTCCTGGGTAAAACTAACAGAATGGGAAATCAGAATAAGACAAAGATAACAAACGATCCCGAAGGTTTTCGGGATGGGAAAGGAAGTAATATTGTTTTGACCCATATTAAAGACATTTCGCATAATTTTATTTTTTCCCTGCTTTCAGGTTAATTGCGACAAAAGAGGTTCTTGAACCAATCGCAAGTTTAAGCAAAATAACCGCAGGTTTTTCGCGTCTGATGGCCTCTATGGCTTTAATAAAATCATCAATATTAGAAATTGCCATCCGATTTATCTCAACAATCACATCATCGCGATTAATCATAGAATTATGACCGGAAGAACTCGCCGAAGCTGGGCTACCCTGTATCACATTATTAACCAGAACCCCATTTATAATAAGAAGATTTCTCTCATACAAAGTCGTATCAGTAATCTCCTGAACCACCACACCAATATCTTCGGCTCTGAATTCCCTTGTCTCTGGTTTCTTTATAAACCTTGATTTTATTGTCTCAAATTTATCCGCCTCTGGCGGACGTAGCACCTTAAAAATAATTTCCCTGTCAACTTCAGGGTCAATATATTTGATAAACTGTTGCTCTAATGCCTTTGAACCGATTTTGGTAAGAGGTTTGTTATCCACCTCAAGTATTAAGTCATCCGGTCTTAAGCCGTCTTTTTCAATCGGACTATTTTTTATTACATAACGAACCAGAATACTTTTTTTAGGAAATCCGGTCATTTCAGCATAATCCTCGTTAATCGGCGACCAGCCAAATCCTAACCATGGTCTTACTTTTTGCTTTTCTTCTTCTGAAACCTTTTCTTTTTCTGATGATGATTTTGCCAATAATTTTGAGAGGCATTTCTGGATTTCATTACTAATTATCCAGCCCTCTGGCTTGGTTCTTGCGTAATCAGAGGTTCCTGAGCCCTTAAGTTGAGCCGCAATTACCTTTCCATCTAAAGTCAGCATCACCGCACCGGGATTTACAGTTAGCCCCAAAGAATAAACCTGGTCAAACTCTGCATCATCACTCATACCGCGTATAAAACCCACATCCACGAAAGTCCTGAAATCATTATTTTTACCGCCGTTTACCACCCCGATAACAAATTGACCTGGTTGTGTTAAATATGCATTGCCTAAATTTACTGCACTTAACGAAGATTCTGTTTGAATCTTGACAATACTTATTTTGAGACGGTCATCCGCCTGAACCAAAGACGCTTCATACTCTTTTTCCTGAAGATAGACCTGAACCCGTTCTGTTACACCAATACGAGACAGATAGGTCGGCAGAAGAATTTTACCATCAGAAGAGATTACCATACCCGTCATACTGGAGACACTTCTTGCACCGCTTAATTCAGCATAAACCAAACTTGGTTCTATACCCTTGACCGCTTTATTTATTTCTTCCTGAAGTGAAGTAAGGATTTTAGAAGCATCTGGTTTTTGTTCTGGAGGTGGTGCGGAGCATCCTGTAACAGCGATGATGAATAAAATGACGTTGATTAAAACAAGTCGCATAGAAATAATAAATACCCCGAACGGGATTTGAACCCGTGCTGCAGGCTTGAAAAGCCTGTGTCCTAAACCGGGCTAGACGATCGGGGCATTCAACTTTCAATCCGCATTACATTATATTTTATAAATAAATTAGTCAAGAAAATCTAACCGCAGACCCCGACCCCGATTTCATCGGGGCATCGGGGCGGATAAACGCTGATTTTTTCTGTTATCTGTGTTAATATGTGGTTGCATTTTTCTTGACCCCGTTAGACATAGTTAATATTATAAATAAAATAGGTTAATAATATCAAACCAAAATGAAGGATTGGAAAGGTAGACCATATGACACAGGAATTCTGGCGATGGAAAGAGTATAACTGGAAAGACGGGACCAAGGACTGGCGAAATGCCAGAATCATCACCGCAGGTGTTGATGTTGGTTCGGTCTCATCTAAAGTTGCGATTATGACCGACGGCGAACTTTATGCCCATAGTTTGATGCGCACTGGCTCAGATAGTTCTCAGAGCGCAACTAAAGCCATCAACTGGGCAATGGAGGGAAGCGGATTGACCATTGATAAAATCCAGTATGTTGTCGGAACCGGCTACGGCAGGGTTAATGTTCCATTTGCCAAGAAGTCCATTACCGAGATTGCCTGTCACGCCAGAGGTGCGAATTTTATCTGGGGACAATCAGTTAGAACCGTTCTTGATATGGGAGGCCAGGATTGTAAGGCGATTAAGTGCGATGAGAAAGGCAAGGTCAGCGCCTTTTTAATGAATGATAAATGCGCGGCCGGCACAGGTCGTGGTATGGAGGTCTTTGCGGATTTATTATCTGTTCCCATTGAACAGATGGGTGAATTATCCTTTGCAGTTGATAAAGAGCCAGAGCCAGTTTCCAGCACCTGTGTTGTCTTTGCTAAATCAGAAGCATTAGGACTGCTTCGTCAGGGCTGGTCTAAAGAAAAGGTTATTGCCGCTTATTCATCTGCGATGGCACATCGGGTATTCACATTACTTGAAAAGGTCGGCGTAGAAAAAGATTTTGTGATTACAGGCGGGATTTCTAAAAATAAAGGAATTGCCAAAAGAATAGAAAACGAGTTGAAGATAACCGCACTGCCCAGACCCGATAAATATGACCCGGTATTAGCAGGGGCAATCGGCGCCGCACTCTTTGCCAAGGCGCTCGTTGAGAAAGAAAAAAGATAACCAATGGACCAAAGAACTAAAAAACTGAAGAACTAATTTGTTCTTTCGTTTCGTCCTTTAGTATATTATGCTTGCCAATTACGGCTACAAAGACGGCTCTGGTGAATTCTTTATCACCATAGACACAGACAAGTGTGATGGTTGTGGTAAATGTGTCCATTCTTGTCCTGCCAAGGTTTTAGAAATGGTTACTGACGAAAGCGACCCCTTCAGGGAGATACCGGTCGTGGCGGTCAGTGAGGAGCATCGCAAAAAGATAAAATACTCCTGTTCACCCTGTAAGGGCGCTACCTGTAAGACCACCCAAAAAACTGCTTTGCCTTGCGTTAAATCTTGCGAGCCAGTTGCTATAGTACATTCGTGGTAACAATTATATCTGGGAACATATTCTAATATATCCGGGAACGTATCTCAATATATTTGGAAAGTGTCCCGCCTATCTATTTTATAAGGATATTTGTTGATTTTTATCAGAGATAGGTTTATAAAGATGGCTATGTCATTAACTATTTCCCAACTCAAATCCAACTGGAATAAGGAAAAAGAGTTTTATAAGAAACAAGAACTTGGCGCAGGTACCCAAAGTTTTGTCAAGGACTGTTTGGAAAGCG
>JAGUXD010000050.1 GCA_020062035.1 Candidatus Brocadiia bacterium
TTAGTTAAAGAAGTGGATCCGCTTCTGGCACGGATTCGTAAAGAAAAGTGTCTGAGCCAGGAGGAAATTGCTAAACAATTAGGCGTTTCTGCTCAGGTAGGTCAAGTATATGTTTCTCGTCTGAAATCAGGTAGGATTAAAAATCCCTCCTTAAGAACAATTCGGCTTTATTTAAGGACATGTTCTGTGTCTCTGTCTAATTTCTCTATCAAACTGCAGTCAATGGAGTTTGAGAAACTCCTTGAGACATCCTATAACCATCACCGCAGACTCACCGAGCCCAGTGGGGGCGCAGAGAACGCAGAGGGGGAAAACCCCGATTTATCGGGGCTTAATTTCTCTTGCGCTTCGCTGTAATCTGTGGAATTTCTCTGCGAACTCTGCGTCCCCATTGGGCTCGGGATGTTGACAATCTGGAGAATGCTACAAGATGGTAACCTCTAATAATCCCAAAGCCACCAAGGTGGTAAAAACATTGGGCTATGAAGTAAAAAAGAATGATGTCCTATTAATGGAACTGTCCAATAAACCCGGTGCCTTTTATCCGGTAGCCCAAAAGATTGCTGATGCAGGAATTAATATTGACTACCATTATGCAACTACTGGTGGTCCAAAAGGACAGATAGTGCTATCTACCGATAATAACACCAAAGCAATGAGGATAATCAAGCAGTGTTAGTGGTTCGTCCCGCTTGGATGATTTGATGGAGAATGTAAGAGTGTCAGGGAATGTGTTTAAGATAGTTTTATCCAGATAATCGGATACATTCCTAATATATCTGGTTGAGCGACCATTATCGCTTCATAAGTGGTGTTATATGGTCTGAAGGTTACAGTATCAGTTTCCATTTTATTAAGTTCTATTATCCAGGCGCGATAGTTTCTCAGAACCAATAATACCAGGTCACCTATCCGAGGCTCATTTTTTAGAGAGACAATAAAAATGCTGCCTGATAAACACGGCGGAAAAAGTGAATAGTCTTCTAATTGAACCGCAATCACTTCGTGCTGAGCAATGTCTTGTCCCACTTCAGCGGAATGCGATGGAAGAGAGATAAACTCGTTACCAGATACAATCTCACTCTGCCATAACTCAGGTCTATTAAAAGAGAGGTCTATCTTACTGCCAGAGATTATCCGAAATAGAGGAGTTCTGGTCCCTAACGGGACTATTTTACTGATGCTTGCCCCACAGGGACTACCTCCCCGAAGGCTCGGGGTAGGGGCGTAAGGGGTAGTAATGGGTTCTTCGGTGATAGGTTTATCTTCTTTGGTAATAGGAGATTGTGTCAATGTTTCTTGTGGCGGAGGCGGAATCTGCTCTGGTAAAAGAATCGTATCAATATCTGCTCCCTGAAATGCCTCTAAAAGTTTATTTAAGGGAATCTTAAGAGCCGTTGAAATGGATTGCATTGCCTCGTTATCTATTTTGGTGTGGTATCTGCCGTTGAGTAAATCAACCAGATAATTATAATTCATCTTGAGTTTATCAGATAATATCTTTTTAGAGATACCTTTTTTCTCTCGTAATTTCTCAACGATTTCCCATACCGAAAGGTCTTGTTGCATAATATTAATAATATATGATTTGTATTAAGAAAAGTCTATAAAAATCCGATAGTTATATATCTATATATCTCCCGCATATCACATAGGACACTGAGAGTCCGACGAAGAGGTTATGTGCGGGGCTATTGACAAATATCCGCAAAAGAAGTATAATTATTCAGGGGTTAAAGAATGAGTTACTATAAGATATTAGGCTTAGAAACAGAGCCGTTTTCCACCAGTCCTGACCCTTTGTTTTTCTATGAATCCAGAGGGCATAAACTGGCTTTTACTAATCTTATTATTGAACTGCGACTGCGACGGGGTTGTAGTATCATTCTGGGTGATATCGGAACCGGTAAGACAACCTTAAGCAGAAAATTAATCCAGGCACTTTCTCTGCGAGAAGGATTTATCTTTCATATTATTCTTGACCCGATTTTTGAGGACGAGAAGGCATTTTTATCTTCTGTAGCCCGAACCATAGGAGTAGACTCAGCAAATGGTATTTCTTCAGGGATAAGTGAACTTAAAGATTCTATTCAGAAGTTTCTCTTTCAGAAAGGCGTGAAAGAGAAAAAGATAGTTGTCTTAATCATTGACGAGGCGCAGAAACTTTCTGAAACCTCGCTTGAGGTCTTAAGAATCCTTCTCAATTACGAGACCAATACCGCTAAACTTTTACAACTTGTCCTCTTAGGACAATTAGAACTTCATCCTAAGATTATCAGTATTCCTAATCTGATGGACAGAGTTAGTTTTAAGTACACACTTAATCCATTAGACCCGGACGAGACAGTAGAGATGATAAATTTCCGGCTCCGGCAGGCGGGATACAAACTCAGGAGCAATTTATTTACTGCTGATGCAGTCAAAGAGATATATCGTTATAGTCGCGGCTATCCCAGACGAATCGCAATGTTCTGTCATAAGGCACTTAAATCTATCGTAATGAAAGATAAATTAGTGGTGGATGATAAAATCATCCAGGAAATAATGGATGAGGAGGCGAGAACAGGATGGCTCTTACAAGAAAAGACAACATTATACCAGAGGAGCAACTTCTGAGGTTGATTGAACAGCCGACGGTAATTGATGTTGCACAATCTCAGATGATGCCGGGCAAAGGAGCAGATATTGCGATACCTTTGCTTGGGAAAAAATCCTTCTTTAGTAAATTCGCTTTCCTGCCGATTTATTTAATAGTATTATCTAAAAATCTGTCTCTCAAGACAATTAATAAGGTCTGTCTAATCGCAATTATTTCTCTTCTGGGCTATGCTATCTGGAGCGTGGTTTCTGCTGAATCTGTTTTAATGCTTGAGGTAAGCAAATTAGAGTGGATGGTAGAAGAGCCCAGATATCCGGGTATAGAATTTTATTACGGGGCAGTTGATACCAGAGATATTTTTAAGGATATGTATAAGCCTCCACCGCCTGTGGTACCCAAAGAATCGGTTGTTCCTCCAACACCAGGAGGAACGACAGTTCCGGACGCACCGCAGATCACGGTTTCGCTGACAGAAGTTTTGAAGAAGATTAAACTTATAGGAGTTTGCTGGGAACCTAAACCGGTAGTTTTAATAAAAGATGAAACTCGTAACTTGGTGCATTGCCTTAAAGAAGGCGAGACATTCCAGACCTCATTTGAAAGCCAGGGAACTACCAGGGATGTAATTATAGAGATAGTAAAAATCTCTAAAAATCAGGTTGCTTTACGATACGAGAATCAGGATGGTACTTTGACTTTATCGGAGTGATTTATGAAAAAATATTTATTATTTATTCTGGTATATCTGGTATTTAGTTTTACATCAGATGCTCAGGAGACCAAACCGCCTTCCTTGCCTGCCGAAGCCTCAGCGAAGGCAGGGCAAGATTCGTTGGAGCAAATCCTTGCTAAAAAGTTCTCAGCGGGATTTAAAAAGGTTGAAGTCAGAGAGTTCTTGCGAATGCTTCAGAATATCGGTCCACTTAATATCGTACTCTCAAAAGCGGTTACTGGTGATTTAACCTTTGTCCTTGAAAATGTTACAATTGGCGAGGCATTGGAAGTTACACTAATTACTAATAGCCTGGCAAAAGAAATCAGAGGAAACATCATTCATATTATGACCGAAACCGAATACCAGGCGCTCTATGGTAAACCCTATAATACCAGATTGGCAGTAAAGACATTTCAACTACAACATACCTTGCCAAAACTGGTAGGACTCTTCTTGGCGGATATAAGATCCAGAAACGGTTCTCTTCTACCTGATGATGGCACAAGAAACCTTCTTATCATAGATGTGCCTGAAAAAATACAGGAGATGGAAGAGGTTATTAAGCGTCTGGATGTTCCTGCGGAAACCGAAACCTTTGAGTTAAAGAACGCGAGTATAGATGACATCCTCCCTGAGGTGAACAAACTACTTACCGTGAATTACGGCGACGTTAAAACCGATAAACGGATGAAACGATTTATCGTAACAGACCATCCGCAGGTATTAGAAAAAGTTGCATATTTGGTTAAACGATTTGATGCCAAGCCAAGGCAGGTTTTGATAGAAGCCAAGATAATACAAATTACTCTCAAAGATGAGTTTGCTATGGGTATTGATTGGACACAGGTTTTTTCGCATGCCTCTGCCTTTAAGGATGTAAAATTAGTCGGTAGGTTCCCAATCAAAGGAGATGCAGGACAGAAAATAAATCTGACCGCAACAGTTGGAACAATTCCTAAGACCCATTATGAAATAATCCTGAAGGCATTAAAGGCATTTGGAGAAAACAAAGTTGTTTCCGCACCTCGTATCATTACTCTGGCTGATAAAGAAGCGATGTTTAAGGTTACAAAAGAAGAACCGTATTATGAAGGTTCTGAAACAATAAATCCTCAAACCGGTCAGTCAACCAAAGTATATACTCCTAAAATCAAGGATATCGGTCCTACTTTAACTGTTACACCAAGTATTAATGAAGACAAATATATTTCAATGGTTATAAAGCCAGAGATAACAGAATTTATAGACTATGCTCCAACGCCAATGGGAGATAGATATCCTATTGTACAAAAGGCAACCACTACAACCAATGTAATGGTCAAGGACGGCGTAACCATTGTGATTGCCGGACTGCTTAAAGAAGAAAAACAAAAGATTAGTGAGGGAATACCATTTTTATCACAACTTCCTTTGATAGGACCTCTTTTCTCTTCTAAAAGAGAATATGTTGCCAGAACAGAAACAGTTATTTTTCTGACTCCCTATATTGTAACAGGCGACTTTGATACCTCGGTTCTTTCTAAAGATTCAGAGATGGAAAGAAAAGAGCCCAAGGGATTAAAACCGCTGAGATAACCCGGTCCCGATATTCATTGGCACTGAGTGCCGAAAAAGGAGGATTAAGTTATGGAACTTTTAAGAAGGTTTATTGTCTTTGTTTTCCTTGTTTACATCATTGGTATGAATATCTTATGCTTTGTTTTCTGGCAGTCAAGTTCAACCGCCCGTGAAAAAGTTAAAGAGAGTGAAATTGCCTTACAGAAGGAAAGAGACTCGTCTGGAGAGCAAGGAAAGAAACTCAAAGAAGAAAACGTCCGACTCACTGAAAAAATGTCTTCTCTCCAGCAAGAAAGAGACTCCATCAAAGTAGAACACCAGAATAATCTCTCACGTTTCCAGCAATCTGTTAATGAAAATGATTCTCTTAAAAAAGAGTTGGCTTCAGCCAAATCCGAGGTCAGCAAACTTGAGACTGAGAAGAGGAGTCTGGAACTCAAACTCCAGATGGGCACAGATGAAATCACCGGTCAGATAAAAAGAGACCTTCAAACTGCTTATAAAAACGAAAAAGACCGTCTGAATAAGGAAATGTCTGATATTAAAGACATTTTTCAACGGACACAACTTGAAAGAGATTCAGCCCGCTCAGAAGTGCAGAAACTTAAAACCGAAAATACTGCCTTACGGGACGAGAAAACCTCTCTTGAGAGAAAGTTGTCTTCTTATGATAAACAACTTCGCGCTGAGACAGATGAAAAAACCAATCTGACCGAAGAGTTAAAAAACCTCAGAAACACCTCTGCAAAACTTTCCAAGGAAAAATTAGACTCAACCACTGCTAATATAAAACTACAGGCACGACTTAAAGAAACTAATGACGAGATATCATCTCTGAAACCACAATTAGCAGATGCTAAAGAACAAATCGCCAAATTAACTAAAGAACTTAATGGACTGGATATTCAATATAAAGCCGTGAAACAGGAAAAGGATAAATATTTTGATGAAGCCAGAAGAAATCGCGAATTATCTGAGCAATTGACTAAAGACCTGACTAATGAACAAAACAACACCAAGAAACTCGCTGAACAACTGGGTATAGAAAAATCAGAGAATACTAAAAATAAAGAATTGGTTACCAAAACTCAGGAACGAGTTAAAACATTAGAGAAAGAAAACTCGGATTTGAAATCCAGTCAAACTTCTCTTTCCAAAGAACTTGCTGAAGTTACCAATAGTGAGGGTGGTCTTAAAAAGCAAGTATCTGAACAAAATGAGCAACTCAGAAAAGTCACGATGGAAAAGGAAGAAGCCTTTGTTAAAATAAGGTCAGCCAGCGATAAAATCACTCTATTAGAAAAAGACATCACCAGATTAGAAGAAGCCAAAAAGTCCACCGAGGTTAAATATGACAATAAAGATAAAGAGTTTAAAATTATAGAAACAGAATGCCGCAAGACCTCAGAATTACTTAAAGAAGCAAATGCCCAGAATGAATCTCTGAAATCAAAGGTTGTCATTCTTGAAACCAATATTGCTAAATTAAGCAGTGAGCGAGATAAGATGAGGGAGGAGAAAAATAACACCCAGGAATCCCTTAGAAAAATAGAATGGGCGTATACCTCATTATCAGACACTGTTCGGATACTTCAGGCCAATGAGCAAAGATTAAAAGAACAATTAACAAAAGCAGAATTATCTCGTGATGAGGCTTATGATAAACTTCGCATTGCAGAAGGAGTGAGTTCTAATACTCAAGGAAATTTAGCAAAATTAGAACAAGAGTACAGGGTGCTTTCCAATACCTTTCGGGCTACCCAACAACAATTAACAGGTATCCAAAAAACTACTCAAGAGACAGAGGCAAAATTAAAAGAGGAGATTACTAAAAATCAAGAACAGATTATTTCTCTTTCCCGACAGAATACTTTGTTAGAAGATACTCTTGCAAGGACCAAGATAGATTTACAGGGTCTGGAAAATGCCCTTAAATCTGAACGGGTAGAGAAACAGAAATATTATGAGGACTTAAAATTACAGGCGTCTAAAAATATTGAACTCCAGAAGACGATTGACGCAACTAACCTAAAGATAAAGGACTTAGAAGAAGAAAAGAAAATAACTCAGGAACGAGTAAAGAACTTGCAGGTGCAAACGGATAACTTTCGCAAAGAAAATACTACTCTGAAGACGCAGTCGTTAACTTTAGACACACAAATTCTTCAACTTAAAACCCAATTGGAAATTACTAATCAGCAATCGGCGAATCAGGAGACGAACTTCAAATCTCGTATTGCAGAATTATCTGGGTCGTTAAAGGATACAACAGACCTCAAGGATAAAATAAACGAGGAAAAAAGCCGGCTTGAAAATGCTTTAGTTACACTAGAAAAGAACTATCAAAGTCTTTCTTCTACAACACTTGCTTATGGAACAGAATTACGGATTGTAAAACAAACAAACGCAGACTTGCAGAAAAAGTTGGCTGAAAGTGATGAACAAATAGTGACGTTTAATAATACCATCAAAAACTTGACGGTTGAAAAGGAATCTCAAGATAAGCAAATCAAAGACCTTATACAGGAAGTAACTTATTTAACAACTGAGAACAAGAAACAAAAAGAGTTGTTAATCAAAGCAGAGACAGATTGCAAATCGCATTCCAAGGAAATTGTATCACTGAGGGAAAAACTTGATGTTGAAAAGGCACGAGTTAAAGAAGAAGAGACCAAAAGTATTTCTCTCAAGTCAGAAATCACCAATCTCAACTCTACTATAAACAAACTCAATAAACAAGTAGAAACATCAGGCAAACAATTCAGGGAAAAAGATGAACAAATAACGGTTCTTAATAAGGAAAATAAAGATTTCAAGGACAAGAATACCTCTTTGAGTAATCAATTATCCAAGACAGAAGATGAATTAAGAGCCAAGACAACAGAACTGGAGAATCGTTTACGCACCATAATAGCCGAACGAGACGACAACACAAGCAAATTAAGATTTGCAACTGATAAAGTTACTATTCTGGAAAAGGATATTAAACGTTATGATGAGACAATTAAATCATTTGAAGCCAAATATGAAGCCAGAGATAAGGAGTTTAAAACATCTGAAACAGAGCGACAGAGATTATTATCAGAATTCAAGGATGCTAATAATAAACTTACTCAACTCCAGAAAACTCAAAATGACCTTCAGGATGCCTTGAAAAAACAGGAATCTCAATTAG
Source organism: Candidatus Brocadiia bacterium (assembly GCA_020062035.1). GTDB lineage: Bacteria > Planctomycetota > MHYJ01 > JACQXL01 > JACQXL01 > JAGUXD01. Next base: position 8,047 of record JAGUXD010000050.1, read on the forward strand.
CAAAGAAAGAAGAAGTCCAGAGTAAGACCGAAGAAGAATTACGCCAGACCCAGAAGGTACTTAAAGAAAGTGAAACCCAAAATACTTCTCTTAAAACACAATTAGGCGAAATAAACAAATCCTTAAAACTAATAACAGAAGAAAGAGATAAAACAAGAGAGGCAAAGAATAAGTCAGATGAAACAGTAATTTTACTCACCAAAGAAAACACTTCATTAAAGGAAAAAAATGACCAAATCTTAAAAGATATTTCTTCAGTCCAGACCAAACTAAAAACACAAGAATACGAACTGCAGGATATGTTGAAAAAGGAAAGAGAGGATAAACAGGTTGTTCTTAATGAACTTAACTTTACTAAAGAAGGTCTCAGAAGTGCTAACTGGCAGGTTTCTGAACTACAGGCAAAAAATACATCACTTGATAAAACAATTATTTCGCTTCAGAATCAATTGAAGAATCAGGTGTCCGAGATGCAGGCAACGATAAAACAAGAACGCGACCAGAAGAATAGTTATCTGACTACATTAGAAGATACACAGAAACAACTGAACAATTATATGAAGATAGAAATTGACCTGAGACAAAAGAATTCTGATTTGGAAAAGGCAATATCCGCTCTGAAGATTACAATGGATGAAAAGATTGCAGAGGCGATGAAACAAAAAGAGGCCGATTATATTAACCGATTAAGAGAAACAAGCGAACGGGTTAAATTGATGGAAGAATCACTTAGGAAAGAAAAGTCATATTTTCTCTATAACATGGGTTATTATGCAACCAGATGCGGTGATTTTGAAGAGGCATTGGGACATTATGGTAAATCGTTACTTCTTAATCCAAATGACCCATTAACCCATTATAATATTGGCGCTATCTATGACCAATCAATAGATAATCCTTCCAAGGCGATATTCCACTACGGCAAATACTTAGAGTTCGCTCCGGTAGATGCACAGGATAGAGAAAAGGTCAAGAAATGGATGGAAAACTTACAAAAACGACTCAAAGGCACCAAGGACGGATTTGTAAGATAGACCGTAGATTACACGGATTTGTAGCAATGAATAACTATCTGGCAAACTTCTGCAACTCTGTTATAGGCAATTCCAAACTAAATATTGACGCATTTCTTGTTAGCAATCAGACCAATATGCAGTATCTCTCAGGTTTTACAGGGCATGATACTTTTCTTTTAGTGCTTGCCAACAAGAGTTTCTTAATTACTGATTTTCGTTATATCCAGCAGGCGCATGAAGAGATAAAAGACAAAAGTATTAAAATCATCAGACATAAAAATGGGCTATTTAACAAGGTCTGTAAGATAGTAAATACTTATAAGAAAAAGATAAGACATCTCGGTTTTGAATCACCATCTATAACAGTCAGTTCTTTTAAGGAGTTAAAGAAAAACTTAAACAAACATATTAAATTAATACCGACGCAGGATAAGATTGAAAAAATTCGGGCTATTAAGACACCAGAAGAGATAGATAAAATAAAGCAAGCCATCAAATGTGCATCAGACGCTTTTACTAAAATTCGTAAGTATATCAAACCTGGCTTAAGCGAAAGAGTTATTGCCAACGAACTGGACTACCAGATGCGGAAAAAAGGCGCTATCAATTCCTCGTTTCCTTCTATTGTTGCAATAGATGAACGAGCGGCATTGCCCCACGCCCCTGTCTCCTCCAAAATACTATCTCCTCAATCCGCTGTTTTAATAGACTGGGGTGCCCGTGTAAGTGAATATAATTCAGATACCACTCGCGTTTTGTTCTTTGGTAAAATTCCAGAAAAGACCAGAACTATTTATCAGATTGTTTTAGAAGCCCAAGAACGAGCCATAAACAAGGTTAAACCAGGTGAGGTGATAAAAAACATTGATTTTTCTGCTCGTAATTTCATCAAGCAAAAGGGGTACGCTAAGTTCTTCGGACACGGTTTAGGACACGGCATCGGCAGAATGGGCCACGAACTGCCTCGTTTAAGACAGAAAAATAAAGAAGTTATAAAACACGGAATGGTTTTTACGATTGAGCCCGGTATTTATCTGCCCGGTAAAATCGGAATTCGCCTTGAGGATATGGTTTTGGTTACTGAGAACGGTTACGATGTCCTGACTAAATCCATTCCCAAAGAGTTATACCAGATGGTCATTTATTAAATAACATACTCGACTTTGGCAAATTTAGGCTGCATTGCATAATTTAATAAACATTTTAGGCGAAAATTTCTCCCGCCATCTTTTGATAGTTTGGCCAAAGGTTTTAAATCGCCTGCTCCTGGAGTAGTTCCACAGAGTAATGATGTTATATGCAACCACCATGCAAGCCCAGTGTTTTTGGACTCCGCACCATGACCGCATAAATATCTCACCAAAACCCAAGTGTCCTTTTATCTCCTGATGCATTGTCTCAATCCAAAACCTCTGACTGTAAAGCTCTACCATCTCACCTTCGGTCATCTCCAAATCATTGGTAATAAAAAATCTCGTCCCATTGGACGACCTGGAAATAAA
>JAGUXD010000117.1 GCA_020062035.1 Candidatus Brocadiia bacterium
ATCTTATCACGAGTAATAGAATATTTTACACAAAAGCCCAGGCAATATCCGACAATTATACTTTACACCTTACTCCTTGCCATCAATCTTTATTGTATGATTCTCACACAAAGCAGGGGACCCTTTGTGGGATTAGTTGTCGCTTTATTCATATTTCTTATTTTATATGCAAAGAATAAACAGATAAGATGGCTATTTATGACAGTAATTGCTTTGTCGGTTCTATTTATAACATTTTTAATAATTATCAATATTCCAGATGTCGCAACACAGGGTGTAAGAAAACATTTCGGGCGGTTTGCTGAATTGTATGAAACCCAGCAAGGTTCAGGTAAGGTCAGGATTCTTATCTGGGAAGGGGCCGTGTCAATAATTTCCGCCTCTCCTTTACGGCTTATTATCGGACACGGACTTGAGTCCATTTTTCCGCTCTATCATCGTTATACACCACCCTCTTTTCATCACTATGAAGGCACGGCTATCCCTGACCATTCCCATAACGAAACATTTGACATACTGATTACCTCTGGTGTTTCAGGAATGCTTTCTTATTTACTGATTATATTTGCAATAATCTATTTTACCCTGAAATATTCAGGATTAATATCGTCTTACAAATTATTTATAAGTAATATTTTGGCTGGCGTGATTTTAGGGGTGGTTATACCGATTGTTTTAAATAAACCGTTACTTTTAGGACTGGCTATTCCGTTCGGGTTTCTCGCAGGACTAATCTTATATCTTGTCTTTACCTGGAAGATAGAAAAGCGGGTTGTTTCGGATACCAATACCTATTTATTACTTGGTCTAATATCTGCGATTATCGGGCATTTTGCTGAGGTTCAGTTCGGCATCGGCGTTACCTCCACCCGTCTTTATTTCTGGGTTTATTTAGCGATGATTATTTTTATACTGAATAGACCGATAGACCGACAGACCGACAGACCGACAGACCGACAGACCGACAGACCGACAGACCGACAGACCGTTAAAGAGAGTATTATTTATGGTCTGCTTGGCGCTTTAGCATTATCATTCTTTTGTTTCGCATTACTCAAGAAGAAGTTCTTTCTATCAGGAGAGACAATACCTGCAAACTTTTATTATGTAATGTTATCAATCGGTGTCTTGCTGATTATCCCGATGCTTAGTTCGGGACATTCTGTCTGGCGTTTTAGGTCAGGTATCTGGAATTTATTATACATCGGCATTGCTCTTTCAGGGGCAGTAATATTTTATTATATTCTGGTATATCTACTTAATGAGATTATCAGGTCTGAGATTATTCGTAACTTCGTCAGGGACCCGACTGTTTTGAGCAATTTCTGTTATATCTTTATCGGTATCGTGATGTTTATTCTGGCAATCTTTATTCCGCAACCATCAGCCAAGATTCCCATTGCGAGAGGGAGGATGGGGATTACCTCAGGTTTGATAGGTCTTATCTTATTAGCAATAGTAGTTTTTATAATTTATCAGACCAATCTTAAAGAGGTTTATGCGGATACTTATTGTCGGATAGGGGAGAACTATGAGAAATCCCAAGTCTGGTCGCAAGCCATCAATTCTTTTAAGAAATGCATTGAGTTGTCTTCTCGTAGCGATTATTATTATTCAGCCCTGAGCCGTGCTTACAGAAGTAATAAAGATTATTCTGAAGCCGTGGATGTGCTGAGAGATGCGCTAAAGGTAAATCACTACAATGCGTTTCATCATTTTGAAATCGCCAGAATCTATCGTGAATGGGCAGAAACACTCAAGGATAATCCGACCGAAAAAGACGTCAAACTTAATTTAGCAATAGAAGAATATCAGAAACTCACTCAACTTGTTTCCCAGAACCCTCGCATCTACAAAGAAACAGGTGAGGTCTATTTTATTAAAAATGAACCTCAGAAAGCCATAGAGCAATATCTAACCGCCCTTAAATTAGATGACCGATTTGCCGAAATCTACCTGCTTTTAGCAAGGGTTTATAAGCATCTAAATCAAAGAGATAAGACAATTGAAGTATATGAAAAAGGATTTGGTGTAGAGCCGAATTCCATTGCAATTAAACGCGAGTTTATGAGTTTAGGAGAAGAATATTTTAATAAACAGCAGTTTGAAGATGCGCTCAGAGTGAATTTATCCCTGATTCGTCTTGACCCGCAGGACTATCGTCATTATTGTAATGCTTCAGTTGTTTTAGACCAATTAGGTCGTCTTGATGAAGCAATAGAATATTCCAGAAAGGCAGAAAACGTTATCCTGAATCCAATGCAGAGAGACGGCATCAGGAATTTTCGGAAAAAACTTGAAGAAAAGAAGAAATAATGTAGAATATTCAAATAAATAGGAAGGAGTAAGTTATGCCAGAAAAAATCACTATCAGTGTTATCAAGGCAGATATCGGCGGTTATGTCGGACACTCCAGTATGCATCCGGACATTATTGAGGATGCCAACAAATCTTTAAGACAAGCAGAGAAATCAGGAATGTTGATTGATTTCTATGTTACTGCCTGCGGTGATGATTTGGAATTGATTATGACACACCGCCTTGGCGGAGATAACGAGAAGATTCATAAATTAGCATGGGAGACATTTGAGAAAGGAACTGAGGTTGCTAAGAAACTCAAACTCTATGGCGCCGGACAGGACTTGCTCTCAGATTCCTTCAGTGGCAATGTCAAAGGAATGGGACCTGGTGTTGCTGAGATGGAGATTATAGAACGCACATCAGAACCGATTCTTATCTTTATGGCAGACAAGACCTCGCCGGGCGCCTGGAACTTCCCGCTTTATCGGATGTTTGCAGACCCATTCACTACTGCTGGATTAATTATTGACCCCAAAATACACGATGGCTTTAAGTTTGAGGTTCTTGATGTCTATGAGAACAAATTCATTACACTTTCCTGTCCTGAAGAGATGTATGACCTTCTGGTCTTCCTCGGTGCATCAAACCGTTATATGGTTAATAAGATATTCAGAAAGACAGATAACGAAATAGGCGCTGTGGCTTCTACCCAGAAACTCTTTCTTATTGCCGGTGAATATGTGGGCAAAGATGACCCAGTAATGATTGTTCGTTCTCAAAGTGGTTTTCCTGCAGTAGGTGAAGTGTTAGAGCCGTTTGCCTTTCCGCATATAGTTGCGGGTTGGATGCGTGGCTCTCACCAAGGACCGCTAATGCCAGTCAGTTTCAAACAAGCCAATCCAACCAGGTTTGATGGACCAACTCGTGTTATCTGTGCCGGCTTCCAACTATCTGATGGCAAACTCATCGGTCCAAGAGATATGTTTGATGACCCCAGTTTTGATGAGACCAGACGCAAGGCAAACGAAGTCGCTGATTATTTCAGACGACACGGTCCTTTTGAACCACACCGCTTACCTCTGGAAGAAATGGAATATACTACTATGCCTAAGGTAATGAAGAAATTGGAAGGCAGATTTGTGCAAGGGAAAAAGGCATAAAGTGGATAATATCAGACTCGCTCTCATTGGTGTTGGTCATTTAGGCAAAAATCACGCTAGAGTATTTTCTGAACTCAAAGGGGTAACACTTGTTGCCGTAGTTGATATAAAACTATCTCAAGCACAGGAAATTGCTAATCTTTATCAAACCAAACCCTGCACTGATTATAAACAGATTCTTAATGAGGTTGATGCGGTAAGTATTGTAACGCCGACAGTGGCACATTACCAGATAGCCAGAGATATAATTTCAGCCGGCATTCACACCTTTATAGAAAAGCCCATTACCACAACTATATCAGAAGCCGACAAATTGGTTTCACTTGCCAAGAAAAATAAAGTAGTTTTACAGGTAGGGCACATAGAGCGATTTAACCCGGCATTTGTTGCTTCAAAAGATTATATTCGGAATCCACGGTTTATAGAATGTCATCGCTTGAGTCCATTCTCATTTCGCTCAATAGATATTGATGTTGTTCTTGATTTGATGATACACGATATTGATATTATTCTTTCCATTGTTAAATCTACGATTAAGCGCATAGATGCAGTGGGTGTAAAGATTATTTCAGATAAAGTTGATTTAGCCAATGTGCGACTCTTATTTGCTAATAGATGTGTGGCTAATTTAACTGCTTCTCGTTCATCAGACAAGGCAATGCGGAAGATGAGAATCTTTACAGACAAGAATTATGTTTCGCTTAATTTCGCTGATAAAACAGCATCGGTCTACCAGAGAAAAGGGAATCTCACCACGCTCAGACAAAGACCAAAACCCGGTTTTAATCCGAGAGAATTTATGCTTGATAAATTTATTAAAGTCCGCTTTCTCTCCATCCCCTCTTATGACCAGTTAGAGAAAGAGTTGGAATCGTTTATTGAAACAATCCGGGAAAACAAGACCCCAGAAGTTAGTGGAACAGATGCCAGAGATGCCTTAGCCACCTGCTATAAGATTTTAGGGAAATTGTAAACTTACTTTAGGGCATACTGAAAAAGTCTATTCGTTTAATAAGATATAAAATCATTTTTCAGCAGACCCTAAATTATATTTACCACAGACCCCTACCACGATTTCATCGGGGTCGGGGTCTGTGGTTAAATGACAGATCCAGGTAAAATTGTTTGAGTAATAGTGCCTCTTCATAGATGACGAATACGGGCTAACTTCCCTTGATGCCGACTGTAACATTGCGGAATCTGGCAGGAGCGCAGCCGTGTGACATCTCTGCGACTTGCATTGGCTGGCCTTTACCGCAATTCGGAACACCCCACAAGACCCAGTGCATGTCATTACAGATTGCATCACAGGACTTCCAGAATTCTGGCGTGATTCCTTGATAGGTAGGGTTTTTGAACATCCGTGTTTTTTTACCGTTCTTGATTTCCCATGCAATCTCGCAACCAAATTGGAAATTGAGCCGCATCTGGTCTATGCTCCATGATTTATTTGTATCCATAAAAATACCGTCTCTGGTATCTTTAATAAGGTTATCCAAATCCCATTTGCCTGGCATAAGCGAGATGTTATTATTGCGAATCATCGGTACACGCGAGAACCCATCAGCCCGGCAACAGCCGTTACTTTTGCCTTCTGCGATTTTCAGTGCCAACTCACGATTGGTCTGATATCCTGTAAAAATCCCGCGCTGCACGAGGTGCCATCTTTGCGCCCTGACGGCATCATCATCATAGCCAACAGTTGCTAACCCGCCGGGTACCGTTCCATCTGCGACTAAATTTACAATCTCTGAGCCGAATTGGAAATTAGCCCCGTATTTTTCTGGAGTAAGGAAACTCCTGCCGGCAAAACTTTCTTCCATACCTAAGACTCGGTCTAATTCAGTAGGATGTCCGACTGATTCGTGTATCTGCAGAGCGAGTTGCGGACCGCCTAAAATCAGGTCTTTTTTACCGGAAGGACAGGTCGGCGCCTTAAGGAGCGCAATTGCCTCTGAACGAATCCGCTCGGCATTTTCTAATAATGCCAGTGCTCCGATTAACTCATAGCCCATAGAACAAAACTGACCGCCGAAGGAACTCGGATATGAACGAATTTGGGTATCACCAAACCCTACTACAGTTGCTGAATACCCGGCGCCACTTCGTAATAAGACTTGTTCTATAAAACTGCCTTCAGAAGTAGCGAGATATTGATGTTCTCTACGGAAACTCATAGAACTGAGAGCGACTTTTATCAACTTGTTCTTACGCAATATTCGGTCAATCCGCATCATTAAGTCAATCTTTTCCTTTTTGGATACACTGAATGGGTCAATTAAATATGGTGTCTGCCAGAGGTCTTTGTAGACCTTCTCATTAGTAAGATGAATGTCCTCTTTTTTAAGAGTGGCAGAGGATAGCGCAATTTCTACGGCTAAGGCAGTGGTTTTAGCAATATTGTCAGGGTTGACCTGGGCGGTAGAAGCAAACCCCCAGGCACCATTGACAATCACCCTGATGCCGGCGCCTAAGGTTTCTGATTGTTCAAATAAGCCGACCTTACCATTTCGCACCTGAATATTTTCGGTCTTAAGTTCAATGATTCTAATATCCGCATAAGTGGCGCCACGATTCTTTGCGGTATCTAAAGCAATATTACATTGGTCTTTCATATTTCATTATGCTCATTTATTATTACAACCTCATCAAATAGAAAAATAATTATATTTGTCAAGAAAATTGCAACCACAGATAAACACAGATGGACGAAAATGAATATCGTCAATCGGTTACGAAGCACGTATCGTTTAGCGGTTAGGTCTATCGTATTTCGTTCCGTAACCGACTAACGATTCACGATACGGGCATCATTACCGTAACCTTTATCCGAATCTGTGAAATCTGTGGTTTATACTTTCTCCGAAGGAGTCCTTCGGAACTATACTGCAAGAAATAGTATTTATCTGTTTGTTCCACAGCACTTCTTATATTTTTTTCCGCTTCCGCAGGGACAAGGGTCGTTGCGACCGACTGCACGGCTGTGACCGACTATGGGCTTTGGTTTTTCGGGCGGTGGCCGCAAACCCGCCGTATTTTCTGATGGCGTCCCGATGTCCCTCGGCGCGTCCCTGCCACTCTGCTTGACTGCCTCAAAACTTGCTAATTCTTTATGCGAGACTTCACTTATCTTCCAGATTCTGGCTAATTGCTCCTCTAATTCTCTAATCGGCTCTATTTTGAAAATGAGTTCAGCAACCTCATTTTTGATAGAAGTAAGCATCTCGTCAAACATCAGGTACCCCTCCCGTTTATACTCAATCTTTGGGTCTATCTGTGCGTAACTACGTAAGCCAATGCCGCTTCTCAAATAGTCCATTGCATAAAGATGATTCTTCCATTTCTCGTCTATCTTATCTAGGAGTAAAAATCGTTCTACATTACGCATATATTCCGCACCCAATTTGGACTCTCGCTCCTGGTAGGCATTTTCTATCTTTTCAATTACTTTATTTTCTACATCTTCTATAATATTCTTTGCGCTGAGTAAATCATCCACCTGAATAATCAAGCCGAACTTATGCTTGAGGAAATCTGACAGGCCAACATAATCCCATTCTTTAGAGTCCTGAGGCAAAAAGCGGTCAAGGGCATTATATATAGTTTCTTTAATCATCTCAAGAACCATCTCTTTGAGATTTTCGCCCTTAAGAATTTTCTGACGCTGTCCGTAGATAATCGTCCGCTGTTCATTCATCACCTTATCATAATCAAGCAGACTTTTACGGATATCAAAGTTATGTGCCTCCATCCGCTTCTGGGCTTTTTCTATGGAATTAGAGACCATTCTACTTTCTATGGGCTGGCCTTCACTCATCCCTAATTTCAGAAGTAATTGCGAGACCCACTGCGGTGCAAAGAGCCGAAGGATATGGTCCTGTAAAGAGAGGATGAATTGAGAAGAGCCCGGGTCTCCTTGACGACCAGCCCGACCTCGTAACTGGTTATCTATACGTCGTGCCTCGTGCCGCTCTGTGCCTAATATATGTAGTCCACCTAATTTAGCAACTCCTTCTCCTAAAATAATATCAGTGCCTCTACCTGCCATATTAGTAGCAATGGTAACAGCACTGAATTGACCCGCCTTGGCAACAATCTGTGCTTCTCTGTCGTGTTGCTTGGCATTGAGGACATCATGCTTGATACCGCGTCGTTTAAGTTGCTCACTGATTTTCTCGGAATTCTCAATTGAGGTCGTGCCGACCAGAATAGGTCTGCCGGTCTGGTTTGTCCTGACAATCTCTTCTTCTATGGCATTAAATTTCTCTGGCTCGGTTCTGAAGACCATATCTGGATATGTATAACGGATAAGTGGTTTATTAGTTGGGATGGTTACTACTTCTAATTTATAAATACTGAAGAACTCCATTGCCTCAGTAGCCGCAGTGCCTGTCATACCTGCTAATTTCTCATACATCCTAAAATAATTCTGCAGGGTGATTGTGGCTAATGTTTGGTTCTCTTCACGAATCTTGATGTTCTCGTGTGCTTCTACGGCCTGATGAAGACCATCGCTCCAGCGTCTGCCGGGCATTAATCTCCCGGTAAATTCATCAACAATAATTACTTCATTATCTTTTACAATGTAGTCCTTATCCCTGCGGTATAATTCTTTGGCTCTTAATGCCTGTTCTATATGATGAGGCCATTCCATATTCTTGCCGGTGTAGAATGTCTCTACACCAACCAATTTCTGGGCTTTTTCTATACCTCCTTCAGATAGAATGACCGAATTCTCTTTCTCTTTTACCGTGTAATCAGTTTCCTTCTTCAATTGCTTGGCAACTTGTTCTGCAACATAGTATTTATTGGTTGATTCTTCTGCTGGACCGGAGATAATCAGAGGGGTTCGGGCTTCGTCAATGAGGATGCTGTCCACCTCGTCAACAACGGCATAATAATGACCGCGCTGAACTTGGCTTTCCAGAGATACCTTCATATTATCGCGCAGATAATCAAATCCGAATTCATTATTAGTGCCATAGACAATATCGCAATTATAAGCGACTTTGCGTTCCGGGTTATCCATCTGGTTCTGAATCACGCCGACTGTAAGTCCGAGCAGTTCATAGATAGGACCCATCCACTCACGGTCGCGCTTTGCAAGATAATCATTGACCGTAACAATATGAACCGGCTTGCCTGTCAAGGCATTAAGATAAGCAGGTAAGGTAGCAACGAGTGTTTTACCCTCACCAGTAGCCATTTCTGCGATTTTACCCTGATTAAGAACCATCCCGCCGATAAGTTGGACATCAAAAGGACGCATCTTGGTCGTGCGCTTACTTGCCTCTCTGACCACAGCAAATGCCTCAGGCAGGACATCATCAATCGTCCAGCCCTCGGATAGACGTTTGCGGAATTCATCTGTCTTGGCGCACAACTGCGCGTCTGATAATCGGGTTATCTCAGGCTCAAACGCGTTAATACGCTCCACTACCCTGTAAAGTGTCTTGACTATCCGTTCATTTCTGGACGGAAATATCTTTCTTATAATACCAAACATAGTTAAGTGATTATCTTATATGGGAGAAGAGATATATCTTTCCCTGTCAAATCATGGATACTTAATTTATTATCTAAAATAAGAACCTCTATACGAAATATTTCTCTTTTATATTGATTTTTCAGTAACAAGAAGTGAGGTTCTCTGGCATAGTTATATCTGATATCCTTGGCTTTCCCCCAACCACCCTTACCCGCCTGTAATATTTCTTCTCCAATTCTTCTAATCTAATATCATCAATGGGGTAATTCGGCATAACGCACCTCTCTTATTTCTCCACATCTTTCTTTGATGATGTCTACGAATTTTGGTTGTAACTCTATCATAATGGACTTACGATTTAGTAATTGGGCAACCTTAGCCGTAGTGCCAGAACCGGCAAAAGG
>JAGUXD010000120.1 GCA_020062035.1 Candidatus Brocadiia bacterium
AACATCTTAATTCTATTCTGGTAAAACATACAGGGCAACCTTTAGAAAAAATAGAAAGGGACACCGACCGCGATTATTTTATGTCTGCACAAGAAGCCAAAAGTTATGGCTTGGTTGACGAGGTGGTAGAATCATTAAAATCTTTACCAGAGAAGGAACCAAAAACTAATCACTGATGAAACGTTATAAAAAAAATACTACTGATATCAAAGACCTCTGTGATTTTTGTGGCTTGCCCTATCCTGCAAGCAAACTAATCCAAGGTATTGAGGAAACAACTATCTGTGCTATCTGTGCTTCTACCTGCAACCAAATGTTCAAGGGAGATGATGCATTAGGACGACGAAAACCTTTTCGTAAAGACCAAATCAATCTTATTCCACCTGCAGAAATCAAGAAGCAATTAGATAAATATATCGTGAGACAGGAGCGAGCCAAAAAGATGGTTTCTGTCGCAGTTCGGCACCATTATAAACGAATTCTCAACCCTACTCCCAGCGATGATGTGGAGTTAGAAAAAAGCAATATCTTACTTATTGGTCCAACCGGTTGCGGAAAAACATTACTCGCAAGGTGTCTTGCTAAAATATTAGATGTTCCATTTGCGATAGGAGATGCGACAACTTTAACTGAAGCCGGATATGTAGGCGAGGATGTAGAAAATCTCCTTCTGCGACTGATTCAGGCCGCGAACTACGACCTCACCCGTGCTGAACGAGGTATTATTTATATTGATGAAATAGACAAAATTGCCCGGACGCATAATAATCCTTCCATTACCAGAGATGTTTCAGGCGAAGGGGTTCAGCAGGGCTTACTTAAAATATTAGAAGGCACCATTTCTAATGTTCCACCTCAAGGCGGTAGAAAACACCCGGAGCAGGAATATATCAGAATTAACACATCACAAATTCTTTTTATTGCTGGCGGAACTTTTGACGGCATAGAAAATTCTATCGGAAGGCGCATCGGAAGAAAACAAATTGGATTTGATGCAGAAACAAAGGAGTTGGACGAATTAGGACTCGGTAAAATTTTAGAGCATACTGAACCAGAAGACCTGATGGAATTCGGAATGATTCCGGAATTTATCGGAAGATTTCCGCTCGTTTGTATCATCCACCCACTTGATTTAGAAGCGATGATAAAAGTCCTGACCGAACCTAAAAATGCCCTAATCAGACAATATCAGGCATTCTTTAAGATGGAGAATGCAAATCTTGACTTCACTATGGAGGCATTAGAAGAAATATCCAGAAAAGCATTAGCAAAAAAAACCGGTGCCAGGGCTCTCCGAGCCATTATTGAAGAACTTTTATTAGATACAATGTTTGAACTGCCGTCATCACAAAAACCAAGAACCTTTAGAATTACACCGGAGATTGTAAAGGGAAATCAGCCGATTAAACCGATTTATCACGAATTAAAGCCGTCAACTAAAAGTGCTTTGTAAAATTATCTAATCGTTGTGAAGGACAGCAGCTATTCCGTAAAGGAAAATTATTATAACTATAACCTATCAATAAAGTAGAGAAAAAAGATGAGTGATGGTAGTAGCGATTCTAATGAACCAGATGCTTCTGCTACTGAAGTAAAACAATTGGGTCTACCATTATGGAATAAAGATGTTCCGAAATTGAGTAGCGAGCATTTCTTTAGCGAACAAGAAATAAATTTATTTCTTGAACATCTTTTCTCCAATGATTATGAAACTCGCCAGAAAGCAATTGCTTATCTAACTATCAATCAGTATATAATCACACCTGTCTTAGTGAAAATGCTTGTTAACAATATTACTCATTATACTCTTTTATTCCAATTGACTTATGCATTAGAAATTATCGGCAAAACCGCGGTGCCTGTATTGTTAGAATCGCTTAATCAGATACAGGAGATAAAGAATTCTCTTGATGAAACATTATTAGAAAATATTTGCGAGACACTAATTAGAGTAAACGATAAAAGTTCAGTGCCTGTTCTTTTAAGACATCTCCAGAATATCAAGGAGAAGATAGATGTTCTTAATGAAACTATAGGAGAAAACTCTTCTTATCTTGTGGCAAAAACATCCGCTGAGCATTCCGCGGACCAAAATACCGCTGAAAAAGACTCTTCATTACGGAAAAAATTAGAGTTCTATCAGTCCGTGCGTGAGAAGATTCATTATCTCTTAGGCGAAATGAATTCCACCTCAGGGCTGGATGACCTTTTGGTGATATTGGGAGACGGCAGTCGGCGGGTCAACGGCGAGATTATAGAAACTCTATCTAAGATTGGTAACAAACAGGCGTTGATACCGCTGGTAAAAATCTACCCTATAGAAGCACAGGTTTCTGAGTTAGGAGCAAGGTATATAAAATTAACCTGTAGGGAAATCATCCGCCGAGAGAAAATCTCCAAATCAGACCTGATTTTTAATAACCTTTCTGATGTAGAGAAGGAGACTTTAGATAAAATATTAGCCGGATATAGAAATGGTAAACACTAATGTTCTGTCTCGGATTCGTCTTTTGCAGGGCGATATTACTACAATGGAAGTGGATGCGATTGTAAATGCCGCAAATAACGACCTGATATTAGGCGGCGGTGTCGCAGGCGCGATTCGCATCAAAGGCGGCCCCAAAATCCAAGAAGAATGCAATAAGATTGGCACTATTAAAGTAGGCGAGGCGTCAGTAACCTCCGCAGGCAATCTTAAAGCAAAATATATTATCCATTCAGCAAGTATGTCATTAGGCGGATGGACCACTGCACAATCACTGAGAGATGCTGTTAAAAACACCCTTCTAAAAACAGAAGAATATCAGATTAAAACCATTGCTTTTCCTGCAATAGGAACAGGTATTGCCGGATTTGCGGCAGACGAATGCGCCAAAATTATGTTTGATGAAATAATCTCATATCTCTCAAATAAATCTCATCTTGAATGGCTTTATCTTGTCCTTTATGACCCCAAAACATATCAGATATTTAAGGAACACTACGATTCTCTAAGGGTATGACTATATTCTAAATTCAAAGAGTTTGGAAAACTCATTTCTCAAAGCAATAAATTCTTTTTCCGAGATGTTGATTTCCGCAACTTCATAGGTCTTGTTGTCTCCTGTTCTTTCAAGCAGTAAAAATCTTTTATTATCTTTATATTCCGCACGGGTTAGTTTTAATAACCTCTTACGAAGAAGAATAAGTGAAAAAAGATACTTTATCTGCTCTTTAATGCCGACGATAGAATTTTCTTTGTGGGGCTCTTCCACAAATAAGTTATCAAAAAATGAGAGCAAGACCTGTTTGGGTGTTTTAGGTAGTTCTGGAGGGGTTGCTATTCTTGTCTGCCAGAAGGAAAAAGGCGTGTCTTCTCCTGAAGCGGTTCTTCTTTCCCAACAATTAATACAAAAATCATAGCGAATGAATCTGGGTGAGGAATTATCGGGTTGTTCTGTTCCCGCATTTGTCTCAGGTACAACTAAAGCAGAAAAATAATCCTGATTAACTCCAACAAATACACCACAGTTACGACATTGTTTTGTTGATTTATCTATCTGCCACATAGTGTTGTTCTTATCTGTTATATCCAATCATCCAGCCATAAAGACGTATCGGCAAACGACTGCTCAAGACTTTCTATACTCTTTTCTATTTTACGTGTAATACTTTTATCTGAGACTGACTCTATATTAATGATTACATTAAGCCGTGCACCATTATAAGCAGATTTGGTCAACAAAGTCGCTACATTTATATCGCTTAATATTTGAGATGGTACAAGTTTATGAATTCTGGCAATTTCTCTAATGTTTTGTTCACAGAGTTGCATTACCTGATAAGGCGGTTGAGATGCTAATTCTAATGCCTTATTTATTTTATCGCGTCTATTAAGGATATAATGCGGGAGTTTATGTGCCTGATAAACCTTATCATATGCCAAACTATCTGCTTGAACGAGTTTTAACAGAAGTTTATAGTTCTTTCTGAAAATCTTATTCGCCTGTTTAATTAGACGGTAATCACTTGAGCCATTGCGAACCTTTTTTAAGGCAATATCTGATGTCATTGCTCCTAAAGCCGAGCCCAAAGCACCTGCATACGCCGAAACACTGCCTCCACCTGGGGTCGGTTTAGGAGTGGCAATCATCTGTAAATATTCTTGTAAAGTAATCTTCTCATACATAGTTGTTCTTTTCCAATTCGTTTATCTCAGTAAAACCTTTGCGGTCTTCTTACTTTCCCAGAATTCTTTAGTTATCAACGGGAAAAGAGCATACGAAAGCACATCTTCCTCAGAAGGCGTTTGGGAATCTAACTGTTTTTTTGTCTCTTGCAGGGACTTTTCCCATTCTGGAGAAAGGAGCGTCGCTGGTCTGGTTGTAATAGGTTGTTCATCCCCGATGGCTTTTTTCCTTACCTCCTCATCAATCTCAGCCGGGGCCCTGCCGTATAGACCCTTAATATAATCCATTACCTCTTTAGAAATCATTTTGTATCGCTCGCCGAGGATAACATTAAAAACAGCCTGTGTTCCAACTATTTGGCTTGTCGGTGTTACAAGTGGAGGATAGCCCAATTCTTTTCTTACCCGAGCAGTTTCTTTCAGGACCTCATCATATTTATCTAAAGCATTTTGTTCTTTAAGTTGTGAAATAAGATTAGAAATCATCCCGCCCGGTGTCTGATGAACCAAAATTCTGGAGTCAATTCTTTCAGCAATCGGGTCAAGAAATTGACGATATTTGTCTTTTACCTTCTGGAAATATTCTGCGATTTCTATTAATAAATTCAAGTCAAGGCCGGTATCAAAAGGTGTGCCCCTAAGGGCGCCGACAATGCTTTCGGTCGGCGGTTGTGAGGTCCCCCATCCAAATGGTGAAATAGCAGTATCCAGATAATCTACACCGGCTTCACAGGCAGTTAAACAAGCAATCGGTGCCATTCCGCTTGAACAATGGGTATGCAGATGAACTGGCAATTTTACTTCTTTCTTAAGGACGTTAATCAGGTCATATGCCGGGACCGGCGAGATAATACCACTCATATCTTTGATGCAGATAATATCAGCGCCTGAGTCTTTAAGTTCAAAGCCGAACTTAAGATATTTCTCAATGGTATGAACCGGGCTGATGGTATAGGAAATAGCACCTTCAACAATTGCCCCGGCTTTTTTAGCGGCCTTTATGGCTATCTCTAAATTTCTGATGTCATTAAGCGCATCAAAGATACGAAATACATCAATGCCATTATCTTTTGCCTTCTGAACAAATTTAACAACAATATCATCAGGATAATGACGATAACCAACAAGATTCTGTCCTCGCAGAAGCATCTGCAGTTTAGTATTCTTAATTAGTTTTCTGATTTCTCTGAGCCGATGCCAAGGGTCTTCTTTCAGATAGCGAAGAGAAACATCAAAAGTTGCACCGCCCCACATCTCTAATGAAAAGAAACCCACCTTATCTAATTTTCCCAGGATAGGTAGCATATCCTCAGTTCCCATTCTGGTGGCAATCAGCGATTGATGTCCATCCCTTAAAACAGTTTCGGTTATTTTGACCATTGTTAGATTCTATTATAACGGGATACTCCCGTGTTTTTTATGGGGTCTCGTTTCTCGCTTATTCAAAAGAGATTCCAGAGCGACAATCAGTTTGGGTCTGGTCTCTTGCGGTTCAATTACCTCATCAATATAGCCCTGTTCTGCGGCAATATAGGGGTTCTCAAACTTCTCCTCGTATTCGGCGATAAGTCGTTTGCGGGTTTTCTCTGGCTCTTTACTTTCGGCAATCTCTTTTTTGAATATGATATTTACCGCTCCTTCTGGTCCCATCACGGCAATCTCTGCCGTTGGCCAAGCGTAGTTCATATCAGCCCTGATATGCTTACTGCACATCACATCATAAGCACCACCATATGCCTTGCGGGTAATTACGGTTAATTTGGGGACCGTTGCCTCACAATATGCGTAAAGTAGTTTTGCACCATTGCGAATGATACCACCATATTCCTGAGCGCTTCCGGGCAGAAAACCCGGCACATCAACAAAGGTAACTAATGGAATATTAAAGGCATCACAGAATCTCACAAATCTGGCGCCTTTGATAGAGGCATTTATATCAAGACAACCAGCAATATAGTTCGGCTGATTCGCGACAATACCACAACTTCTGCCATTTAGTCGGGCAAAACCAACCACAATATTTTTTGCCCAATTCTTATGCACCTCTAAAAAATCACCATCGTCCACGATATGTTCAATGACCTGTTTAATATTATACGGCTTATTGGAATCTGATGGAACAATGTCAACAAGTTCCTTTGCCATCCGATTGGGTGTATCTTTTGGTTTCAGATAAGGCGCCTTTTCCATATTATTAGAAGGGATAAAGGAGAGCAATTTCTTCAGGATATTAAAGCCGTCTTTTTCATCTTCGGCTGAGAAATGAGCAACCCCTGATTTACTGCTATGGCTAACCGCACCGCCTAATTGTTCAAAGGTTATTTCCTCACCGGTTATGGATTTTATTACTTCAGGTCCGGTGATAAACATATGGCTGGTGTTCTTTACCATAATAATGAAATCCGTGAGAGCAGGTGAATAGACCGCACCACCGGCACAGGGTCCTGTGATGATAGAAATCTGAGGGATAACGCCTGATGAAAGTGTATTTCTGAAAAATATTTCAGCGTATCCGCCTAAAGACACAACGCCTTCCTGGATTCTCGCACCACCTGAGTCATTTATGCCAACCACAGGTGCGCCTGTCTTCATTGCCAAATCCATTATCTTGCAGACCTTATTAGCAAACGCCTCGCCCAATGAGCCGCCGAAGACAGTAAAATCCTGAGAAAATACATAAACCAATCTGCCGTTTACTGTCCCATAACCTGTTACGACCCCATCACCCAGTATTTTTTTATCCTCTAATCCAAAATGAGTACACTGATGCATAACAAAGGCATCTAATTCCTGGAATGAACCATTATCCAAAAGAAGGTAAATTCGTTCTCTGGCAGTAAGTTTCCCTGATTTATGTTGTTTATCTATTTTATCTTTTCCGCCGCCGATGAGTGCTTCCAGTCTCTTTTCTCTTAATATCTTCAATTTATCTTCCATCTTCCTTGCACCTATAAATTCAATTTAGCCGCAGAGGCACAGCGAACACAGAGAAATACCGGGAAATATTTATATTCTATTCCGGGCTCTGTGTCTTCTGTGTCTCTGTGGCTAATATTAAATGTAACCCCAGCCGGTTTTCCGCCTGTCGGATTATATCTTCACGAAATCAGAGGTGATAGTATCTTTCTCAAACACGATGACCAATGCCTTATCTTCTGCTTTGGAACGATGAGGGGTCCCTTTTTCAATAACCACAATCTCGCCTTCTTTTACCTTCACTGTTTTGTTATTCTCCTGTTCAATGCTGATAGAATCCTTAAAGACCAGCATACACTCATCGTGTTTCTCGTGTTTATGCCAGAAATACTCGCCCTTAAATTCCACCAATTTCACCTCATAATTCTCTACCTTACCGATTACAACAGGCGTCCAGGGCTTTTTAATGTAAGGAATTACCTGCTTGATATTTATTTTCTTTATACTCATAATTAACATTGTAACAATATATGAAAAGATTGTCAAATTAATACAGATTTTTTCTTGATTCTGTCATAAATAAAGCAGGATTATCCTTAAGCACGGATTTTTAATCTGGCCGTCTTCTAAAGATGAGATATATCCCTTTGATTTACCTGAAAGTCCTATTCGGCGAGCAACCTCGGATTGCGATAAACGGGCTTTCTTGCGAAACCCTGCTAAAACCTCACCCATTTCTTTAGTGAAAATGAACATATTTCCAGTCATAGAGAAGGTTGCATATATGCAAGGTTTTTAATATCCCAAAAG
>JAGUXD010000002.1 GCA_020062035.1 Candidatus Brocadiia bacterium
AACAACAATAAATGGACTAAGACAGGGAGAATCATATAACCCGTAAGAATTACGATGGGCTGAACAGATTAAGGGAGAATATTTACGAATTAACACCAACTGGAATTATTACGGTAAAATATGGATTAGACAAAAACGGCAGACTGGTTAGTTTAACAGATGACAAGAATAATGTAACTGGTTATGGTTACGATGCTGTAAACCGCAGAACCAGTGAGACACTGCCAGATAGCAGTCAGAAGATATACACCTTCGGACAATATGGTGAGTTATTCACAATAACCGACCCCAATGGCAATGTGGTTAATCACAATTATGACAATGCCCTACGGCTGACTCGGAAGGATATTATTCGTGCCTTAGGTGTAGAAGGCACGACCTTTGAAAACTTCGCCTACGATGGACTTTCCAGAATGACATCTGCCCAGAATGATTTCTCTACACTTACAATGCAGTATGATTCTCTGGGCAATCTTCTTCAGGAAAACCAGAATGGCAAACTAGCATCGTCTCAATACAATGAATTAAGTTTCCGAGATT
The DNA here is from genome assembly GCA_020062035.1 of Candidatus Brocadiia bacterium. GTDB lineage: Bacteria > Planctomycetota > MHYJ01 > JACQXL01 > JACQXL01 > JAGUXD01. The sequence continues at coordinate 541 of JAGUXD010000002.1, forward strand.
CTTTGACTTATCCGAACGGCCGTCAGATTAGTTATGTCCCAGATACCCTAAATCGGATAGACCAGATTAAGGAAGGCGTGAATGTTATTGCTGACTACAATTATATTGGTTCATCGCGGGTTAAGAGCCGTCAATACCAGCCGAATACCACTAACCCAATAACTCTAACCGTTGAATATGATGGCAATCGTCGGGCTATAAATTATCAGCATATCGGCACAAAGGTCTATACCCCGGTGCAATGGAATAAGAAAGGCAAGCCGACAAAATACGAATGGAAGGCCGCACCTGTCGGTTTTGAGTATACCTTTGATAAAGAAGATAACAAACTCTATGAGAAGCAGTTACCAGAGGGTAAAGGCGATGCATTTCTTTATGACGCTATTTACAGATTGAGCAGCGTTAAATACGGCGTGCCTGATTTAGACCCGACAAAAACTTATGCTCAGTATACTACATTTGATAAAAAGGAAGATTTTACGCTGGATGGCGTTGGCAACAGACAAACCGTCCAAACCGACTCAACTACTATAACCTACCAAACCAATCAGTTAAATCAGTATACCGCCATAGATGGTCTCAATCCTACCTATGACCTTAATGGTAATATGACCTTTGACGGATACAATACCATCGTTTATGATTACGCCAATCGTCCGGTTCGGTTTGAAAATAGTATCTATATTGTTGAGGTAACTTATGACTCATTAGGAAGAAGGGTGCAGAAAAAGATAACAGAGAAAGCGACTTCAGTGATAACAACCGAAGGCTATGTTTTAGATGGAACAAGAGTTATATCTGATTTAGATGAGTTTGGGGTACCGACTAAGGACTATATCTGGGGGATAGAGATAGATGAATTATTGGCCACAGCCAAAGGTAGAAGCACAAATTATGATTTCTATCTGCATAATTCATTAGGTTCAATAACGCATGTCGTAAATAAAAACGCCGAGGTAGAAGAATCATATAAATATACAGTCTATGGCTCGGTAATAATCTATGACCGTAAGGGTGAAGAAGCAAAAAAGAGCAAATCCAAGAATAGATATCTATTTACCGGCAGGGAATACGATGCTGAAACTGGTGTGTATTATTATCGGGCAAGGTATTATTCAGCGGAGTTGGGTAGGTTTTTACAACAAGACCCTATGGAATACGATGAATTGCTGAATTTGTATACTTACGTAGCTAACAATAGCATTAATAGGATAGATCCTTTCGGACTAGGTTCTGTTGAAGGTGAAATAAAGATAAGCTTTTCTGTCAGGAAAGGCGGGAAAAAGACTGGCGAGGGGGAAATTCCTGTCATAAAACTTCAGAAAAATAAAGCAGAAAATGATTTGGTTGGTGCAAGTAAAATTAAAGGAAAGGAATACAAAATATCGGGGACAAGAGAAGAGAATAAAGAAGGAGAATATGTTGGCGGTGCATATCATAGGACAGAATGGTCATTTGCACTTGCTGGAGAATTAAGTATTTATACTAATAAAGACCCTAAATTTGATGAGTGGGGATATAAAATCAAAATTACTCTTGAGATAGAGTCAGCTATAGTACAAAGTTACCAAGGATGGATTATAGGATGGGTTACACCATTAGAGATTAAACCAGGTCATCGGAAGGAGAAAATAAAAGTAAAAGAGAAAGATGAGGAAATAGAAATTAAAGTTCCTCAATATCCAACACTAACCGCAGAAATAGAAGAAGGGGGCGGTTCAATTGTCCACCAAAAGATATTTATAGAAGAAAAGAATATTCCTGCTTATAAAATCTCTTCAAAGAAGGCCGAGTTAAGGGGCGAAATTAGATTTCATAAACTCCTAATTGAAGGTGAAGTTCTGAAAGGAAAGAAAAAGGTAGGAGAAGCGCCTCAACCGCTACAAACACCAAAAAAGAAATAATATGAAAAGATATATCGTTACAACCATATTTTTACTTACTTTATTGATCAACAATAATTGTCAAAACCAAATTATTCCCAAAGAAGAATTATTGAATTTAAGGGAAACATGTTGGAAAATTCTTACTGAGAAATTACCATACGGTGACACTAAGGCGTGGGGAATTTCTGGCGATAAACGATTTCTTTCACTTCTGAAACAACTTTTAGAAGAAGATAAAGAAAATCCTTCGCAATCGGCTATTCTTGCGATAAGAGATATTGACGACCCATCCGGCATTGAACTGGTTAGAAAATTTGCTGAACATGCAGATTGGAAAATTAGAGCATCAGCGATTATTACTCTAATAAAATTAGGAGATTACTCTAAGTTTAAACAGATTTGCAAAGAGGCGGATACTCAATGGAGAGAAAAACAAGATGAATTTCCATTCCTAATACATATCAAACTTGGATATCAAACAGCAAGTTATATGACAATAGGAGCAGTTAAGGATGCTGAGTTTCATCCCGATCCAAATATAGATGAGTTTTTTGGAGGACGTGTTTTTGGTTTGGTTATTACTTCTATGAATCTCGGAGAAATAGAAGATATTAGAATTGCTCCGCTTATTAAGGAGACCATCTTAAATAGTAAACACGATATAGTTAAAGTAGCAGGAGCAAAAGCACTATCTAAAATGGGATATAGTGATAAAGAGATAAAGTCTATTCTGAGAAGATGTGCTAAGGATAATTCTTCTCAGGCTTATGAAAGAGATATGAGTCCATATCTTGGTGGGTTATCCACCAAAGAACAAGGAATAGAAGGATTAGCGTATGTTGGAGATTATTCAGATATCCATATGCTTAAAAATATTCTTAATGACAAAGAAGACTATATTAGATATAAAACCGCTGGTGCTTTATTAAGGATTATAAATAGATTGTTAAACATTTTTAATGACCCCAATCAGAAATAAAATCATTATTTCGCTTATTATTTTAATCTTCTGCTTGCCATTAATCGGCTCTGATTATATTACCCTCTACTCTAAAAACACTTCAATAACGATTAGGATTTCTTATAGTTATACTATTATCGTAACGCAGTATCACTATGACGCTGTAAACCGCAGAACCAGTGAGACACTGCCGGACAGCAGCCAGAAGATATACAACTTCGGACAATACGGCGAATTAATCTCAATGCTAAGTAGACCTAACAAAGTTATTAGAGAGTAATCACTTTTGGCACGGTATTTGCAATGGGAATGGGGGGACGGGAAAACTGACTGAATAATAAAGAACGGCTGATAATCAGTCATTTTCTCTTTTCTTCCCTTTCCCGCCCCCCATTTTATTGTGAGGGGGCGGGAAAGAGAAATTTGGTTGGGTTTTGAGTACATGCTGTTTTCCCGTCCTTTACTCCGCAGGGATGCTTCCACATAAGCAAATACCGTGCCAAAAGTCTTTAAGAATTTAGTTAAGTATACTTAGGCACAGGTCGCCTGAGGCGGATCTAAGAGGCAGTAACGCCCGTACGGGCTAACTGCCTCTAACAAAGGAGGTGATTTTAAGACCGTAACGCGGATGACACATTGGACCACCCGGTGGGCGATTTTACTATGAGTTCATCAGGCATCCCCACCAGTTAAGGCGATGGCGATATAACCCGTAGCAACGGGGATATAACTCGTATTCACGGGAATATAACTCATATTCACGGGAATATAACTCATATTCACGGGAATATAACTCATATTCACGGGAATATAACCCGTATTCA
>JAGUXD010000150.1 GCA_020062035.1 Candidatus Brocadiia bacterium
AAATAATGGCCTTCCTATACCGCAAGATAAAGGGTTTCACTATATGGACAATAGGTTTTAAGCATTGGCGGCTAATATAACGGAGAAAGGGATATCGGGCAATCAACTTTGCTAATGGCGGAGATGAGAAATAATATAATTTTACTAATTCTCTACCCACGGGATTGGTAAGGAGATATTTATCTCTGAATGCACTTAGTATCTTTACTTCTTCGGCTAAAGGACTGCCATAGGCCGCGGTTGCAATAAAACAAAAGGCATAGTCCTTTTGAACCCCTGGACCGCTTGAACCGCTGAGCGTTTCTTTGGGAGGAGGCACTACGCCGGCAATCCCGAATGTGCCGTCTGATATTGTCCATCCGGCAATTGTTTTATTATATCGGTCAATGGTCTGGTCTATTAAAGAAAGCCATTTCCCAAGAGAGACATCATAGCGGTATAGTGAAAGTGTCGTTTCTGAAATAGTTGTTCCGTCAACGATTCCATCACGGTTACTATCAGGATAACCGAGTCTAATATAAACAGGTTTTTGCAGTGTCGTAGCGATGGCCTTTATATCAGCAAATACATTGATAAAGGTTAGTCCTGAGCCCTGGGTTATTGCCGAGGAAGACTGCTCAATCGTCATTGTTGCAGTTGCTACATTTATTGCCTCAGCCGGAATAAAAACCTTAATATCGTTTTTAGTAGTCCAACTACTTTCTCTTTTAATGAACGTCCTGATGGTTTGAGTGATATGGGTTTCTTTGATTTCTGGCTCGGTCTTCCAATTCCTTAAAAAGACACGGGTATTTGTCTGATTGAGATTCCAATCAGCATAAGAACCATCAGAAGGCAGAAAATTAGCAACTGCCATTACTTCATAGTAGTAATCAGAAGCAAGCCATGCAAAATTTAGAGTGGTGATAAAACTTTCCCTCGTAATATTAGAAGGATAGAAAGTAGATTTAGCAAGCCGAAGAGTTTTCCATGTATCAGAAGTAGGAGGCATTATAATTGGGTCAAAGTCAGGGCCGGTCAGATTATCAGGAATAGAAGGCAGTACGGTATTACGATAACGAAGGTCAAGACGGGTTAAGCGATGAGAGTTAATCGGGATTACCTCAATAGTTACATAGCCACCATCCACATCTTCTCTCAGCGCGTCCTGATTTGGCCTTATGATTCCTGCCTGTCTGACTACGACCCGAGGGGTGAGTGCTGGTAGGACAGTGATAGTTCTGGTTGTTTCCGCAGAGATGCCTAAAGGCGCCGGGCCTGATGTCTCTGTGAGCCGTAATTTAACACGATACACACCAGCCATAAGATAAGTATAAGAAGTTTGAGTTATGGTCGTAGAGACCAAATCAAAGATACCATCGCCATCAAAATCCCATTCATATTTGGCAATAAACCCTCCAGCAGAGGGAGTTCCCTGCCCTGAAAACAGAACATTATCACCAGCCGTAGCAGTGATATCTTTTGAAGGAAGTATGATTTCTGGGACCGGCGCAGGGGTAGCGGTATCTACCGTGATTTGTCTGGAGTATTTAGCGGAAAGACCAGCCGTGTTTTGCACCCAGACCTGTGCATTGTATATCCCTGGCTTGGTATAAATATGTTTGATAAAATTCGTCTCGCCATTATAAACGAAATCCACTACATTATCTCCGTCAAGGTCCCAGAGATAGGCAGCAATTTGACCTGTTATAGGGTTCGCAGAGCAGGTTAAGGTGATTACAAATGGCGCATTGCCTCTTGATGGAAAAGGGTCAGGACTGATAGAATTAACAATTGGGCTTTCTGATGAAGGATGGACATTAACGAAAACATTTCTAAAACGGGTATCGCCATCTAAATAAGTAATACGCAAACAAGCGGTTGCATCACCGGGTGAGGCATACGTATAGGATGCATTTGCAGAAAAAATGCTTTGATAATACGGCTTAAAAGAGATACCGTCATAATTAAAATCCCATTCATACAGAGCAATGGAGTCCCTAAATCCAAATTGACCCGCAAAATCAACCTTTAATGGCGTAATCCCAGTAGTTGTTGTAGCAGTATAATTGCTGATGGTTTTTGTGTTGCTTGAAAGAGGCAGGTTTACCGGCAGAATATCAATCAGAGAATATTGTCCTTTTATTTGAACTGATAACTGCATATTAAATGTCTGTCCAATAGAGGATGTGCCTGCCATTTGATAAACAACTAACCATGTTTCATTAAACCTGACAGGCAAGAGAAGCGCTGGCGAAAATGTCATTACAGCCGTTGAGTTATCAGCAGTATATGTTACAGGACCACCCAGAACCTCCTCGCCGGTATCATAAAAGCCATTAGTATTGTTGTCTTTAACAAAATAAATTCCAGAGATTGCCTGGTTGTCGTTTCCAGAGCCAGAGCTGGTAAAAGTCATATTATTAACCATAAGTGATTCATTACCACTTGGCACAGAGATGACGAATTGAAGCATTGATAGTTTCGGAGTATCATTGAGTTCAGAGGAAGATGCTGGGTGATTAGGACCATAATTTATTTCCACAAGTGCGCCCTGAATACAGATATTGGTTGACCTTACAACATCTCTTACCGCTCCTGATGAGATTGTAACATAAACATCTTTGATATTATCCCCAATTACATCTAAACCCGGTGAGACCTCCACTCTGATTTCTTGGGTTGCAGTAGGTGTTAAGACATTACTTAACCAACCTATGATGCCAGTAATCTGTGTTGTAATATCTTGGCCGCCAGAAAGGGCGTCATAATAAGAAACGTTCCAGCCACTGAGAGAACTACTACCTGTAATTGTAAATCGCGTCGTAATATTACCATCATTTTCTAATTTGAGATAATAAGTTACAAAAAGAGTGTTATTAACAGAAGTCGTGATGCTCTGATTAACCCCTGTTAAGTTATAAATATTATCACCTAAATAAGAAATGTCAGAGGATTTCTTTATCTGGATGTCAGGACGGTTTATGATAGTGCAGGTTGTTTCTGCCCTGACGATGTCTATCTCAGGCGGTTCCTGGCGGTCAGACATTATAATCTCTATCGGAAAAATAGTTCCACCTACTACAAAGGAACTAGGCGTTACTTCTACCCGTATTATCTTAAAAGCGTACGGCGCAAGTGGGTCACTTAGCCAGTTGCCTGTAATAATATTATCAGTAATTTCATCTCCAACGGTTTCCCTGTCATAATAAGACACGGCCCAGTTTTCATTGCCTGCGGTTCCACTCACAAGATAACTTCTGGAGGAATATCCATCATTTTCGAGTTTGATATAGTAAATAACTTTATAGGTACTGGTAATACTGTAAGAAGTGATCTGGACTCCACTGATAGGATAATAGATATTATCACCAACGTACTCAGAAGCGGATTTTTCCCTGATTTGTGCATCGGGTTTGAATGCGGTCTGAGCAAACAATGTTAAAGAGGAAAAAATAAGCAAGGTAATAGAAAAGATAATAAATAATAATTTTTCACTAAAGTGTCGCATAACAATATTACCTGCTTGCCCGCACGAAGGCGAGATTTCGTATAAGGCGAACAGCATGCAGGTCGGATAAATGACTTTCCCTCACAGGACCAACTGGGTCTTGGTGAGATGGTCTGCTGACCTCAAATCCAAACCAAAAAGGGGAACTCCTTTTCCCGATGTTCACGCCCTTAGAGATGCAGATTATCCCCTTTACAGCGGGATTTAATTTGTCTTTCTTGTTATCTGAACGATTAACACTATTTACAAAACCACGGTCGTCCCCACGTTATGTCGGCACAATCTTTCTCTAACGGAGTCATCAGGAAACAAGGAATTCCCCTATCTTTAGCAATCATCCCGCTGGGATTACAGTCCTTTTTTCAGGTCAGGACTTGGCTTGAAGCCAACGGTCTTTGATGCCTTTATCTTGATAGTTGCACCTGTTTGCGGGTTACGGCCAGTGCGAGCGGCTCTTGTCTTCACCTTGAATGTTCCAAAGCCAATCAACTGAACGTTTTTATCCTTCTTTATACCAGTCGCGATGCAATCTAAACAGCAGCTCAACCATCTTTCTGCAGCGGCTTTGCTGTCCTTCTGGCATTTAGCCATTGATTCCACTAATTTCTGTTTATTCACTCTTTATCACCCCCTCTCATATCCCCCGATGAACATCGGGGGACAGGTTTTTATATAGGTTATTATAACAGACTGTCCAAAAAGTCCTTGCTTTAGATAATCCCGCTAAAGCGGGACTATAATTCCTCTAAAACAGACTGTCTAAAAAGTTACAGATATTTTGATATGACAGCCCAAAATAGTCAAGATATTTGATAAAAAACCCCGTTCATAGCAAAAAATGTATTCTTATGACTCATCACCCCCTTCGCCAATG
>JAGUXD010000015.1 GCA_020062035.1 Candidatus Brocadiia bacterium
AAAATAATCCACTTTATAATGATTTGCAGGTAAGCGATTTTTTGTCTTTTGTCGCAGATATACGGCATATCCCCAAAAGCCAGAAAAGGAGTAAGGTCAAAGATATTATCAAAACCTGCGGTTTAGAGAAGGTAGTCAAACAAAATATTGGTGAACTTTCTAAGGGCTTTCGTCAACGAGTCGGTCTTGCTCAGGCGATGATTCATGACCCGGAAATCCTTATCTTAGATGAACCCACCTCAGGACTTGACCCTATCCAGATTGCGGAAATCCGTGACCTAATAAAGGAATTAGGTAAAGAGAAAACAGTTATTTTTAGTACCCATATTCTGGCTGAAGTAGAAGCCACCTGTGGTCGCGTAATAATTATTAATGAAGGAAATCTGGTCGGTTCTGGTACCATTGAAGAACTACAACGTAAAGCACGTAGTGGAGTAGTTGTTTATGCTAAAATCCGTGGACCTACTGAAGCGGTTATGACTAAATTAAAAACCTTACCTAAAGTTACAGAAGGAAAACTAATTCAGAATATCGGAGATAACTTAAACAAATACGAAATAACGATTTCTGAGGATATTGATATTAATGAAAACATCTTTCAGGTAGTTAAGGATAACGGTTGGTCCCTGACTGAATTATACAGCGAACGGGCAACACTGGAAGATGTTTTTATTAAACTCACTACTACAGAAAAAAAGGATAATTAGAATTAATATGCGGAATATCTGGATTATCACACGAAAAGAATTCAGGTCTTTTTTTAATCTTACCATCGGCTATGTTTTCATTGTGGTTTATCTCTTATTTACTAACGGATTATTCTTTTATACCTTATTCTTGGTCAATGAAGCATCTATGCGTCAATATTTTGGTATTCTACCATGGGTATTCCTGTTCTTTGTTGCAGCAATTACTATGCGGCTCTGGGCAGAGGAACGAAAACAGGGCACCTTGGAACTGCTTCTAACTTTACCGGTGCGTGATTATGAAGTGGTAATTGGAAAATATCTGGCATCTCTTCTATTAATCATTATGACACTCGGTCTTTCGCTGAATGTGCCCATTACCCTTGCTGTATTAGGTAATCCTGATTTCGGACCGATTATCGGCGGCTATCTTGGTGCGGCATTATTAGGCGCATCTTATGTGGCTATCGGCATCGCCCTTTCCAGCATCACCGAAAACCAGATTATCGCTTTCCTCTTGACTGTATTTATCATCGCTGCGACACTTTTAATGGGCTTTTTAGCAGACATTATGGGTTCATTAGGTCCGCTCTGTCGTTTCCTGAGTCCAGCAACTCACTTTGATGGTGTCTCCCGTGGCGTAATTGATTCACGCGACATTATCTATTATTTCTCAGTGATTGTTTTCTTCTTGTTATTAAATAACTTTATCGTAGTAAGCCGTAAATAATCTATCTATGCAAGTTCAGAGGAAACAACGATATGGTCTCTTAATCAATCTGGTGTTAATTGTGGCTGTTTTGGGAATCATAAATTTTATCGCTATAGATTATTTCATAAGATTTGATTTAACAGAACACAAGACCTATTCTGTTACCAGGCCCACCCAAACACTGCTTCGTGGATTGGATGATATCGTTTCAATTAAAATATATTGTTCCAAGAAATTACCGACCCAAATTGACCGTATCGCACGCGAGATTAAGGATACCCTCCAAGAATATAATGCATATGCCAAGGGCAAATTACAGATTGAATGGATAGACCCTGCCGAGAATAAAGAGGATGAAGAAAAGGCAAGACGATTAGGCATACCTCAATTACAGGCAAACATCATAGAAAAGGATAAGCAAGAAGTAGTAAATATTTATTTAGGCATCGGAATCTTTTATGCGGACCGTAAGGAGATTATTCCCGCGGTGCGTGAGATAAGCAATCTTGAATATGACCTTACCAGCGCTATCCTCAAGGTAAAAGCTGGCACTCGCAAAAAGATATATTTCCTCACTGGCCACAATGAACGCGATATCTATAAGGAATACAACACCCTGCGCAAGAATTTAGAGGAAAACTATGAGGTCTCTACTTTTGATACCACGAGTGGCTTATCAATCCCTGAAGAAGCGGATACCTTGATAGTTGCCGGTCCGGGTGAACTCTCAGAACGGGATAAATATGAAATAGACCAGTTCTTGATGAAAGATAAAAATATATTCTTCTTGATTGATTCTGTAAATGTTCCAGCAGAAGTATTTATGGCTATGGCGAAGCAACACCGATTAGAAGACCTGCTTGAACACTACGGAATTAAGATAAAGAAAAATCTGGTCTTAGACGGGCAATCTCACTCAATGGTTAGTTTTCAGGTCCAGCAGGGTTTCACTTTTACGACTAATTATCCACTCTGGCCTAAAATAGTTCGTCAACATATGGACCCCCAGAGTCCTATAGTAAATCGGCTTGAAACTGTTGCTTTCCCGTGGGTGAGTTCTGTTGAAATTATCAAAGACCGTCTGACTGGTATGGAAGTAATTGAATTATTAAAGACAACACCTTTTGGCTGGACACAGGAAGACAACTATAACATTGATTACCAGAGACTTGGGCTTAGTCGCCCGGCTGAACTCAAACAACTCACTTTAGCAACGGTCGTGCGCGGAAAGTTCAAGAGTTTCTTTGCAGAGAAACCAATCCCGACACCTAAAAGCACGAAAGAAACAACATCCGCAGAACCAGATAAAGGACGCCAGACCATAAAAGAATGTTCCAGAGGTGGCACGATTTTAGTGGTCGGTGATTCTGATTTTGTCTCAGATAACCTTTTAGCAGGACGGGAAGGTAATTTATCATTCATCCTGAACGCCTGTGATTGGGCAACACTTGGAAACGAGTTAATCGGTATCAGGGCAAAAAAAACTGCTCTAAAACCCCTCCAGGAAACCTCACCCTCTTCAAAACTATTCTATAAAATAATAAATATCGGATTAATCCCTTGTTTATTCATTATGTATGGATTCCTGCGATATTTCTGGCGTCAGCGAGAGAAAAAACTCGTTGAAGAAATCGTTTAGGTCAAGGAAAATCTAACCACTCGCCCTGCTGGGTCGGAGCGGGCAGATTACACAGATAAACACGGATTATACGGATTGTTCTAATAATCTGGGGAATCTGTGAAATCTGTGGTTCCAATTATGCGTTTGGAGGAATTTAATATGCTTAAGAAAATAATAATTCCGTTAATTCTTCTTGTTACTCTTATTATTATCGCCGTAGTGCTTAAAGGACCCTGGGCTAAATCACCATACTCACCTGCAACACCTAAAAAGGTAATCACTAACTTTGAACCTGACCAGGTAAGCCGCATAGAGTTATCCCAGAAGGATAAAGAGGTCATACTCGGGCGAGAACAAAATAAGTGGTTGGTTGTCTCCTCTTTTAATTATCCAGCCAATCAGGAAAAGGTCTCAGAATTATTGAGTAAGGTAAAAAACCTTAAACAGTCAGACATCGCCTCGCGAAATATTGAAAAACACGCCATATTTCAGGTAGATGCCGAACAGGGCAGATTATTAAAGATATTTGATGCTAAAGAAGGAACGCTCTCTGATGTTTATATAGGTAAGACCGCAGCGGATTATCAGAGCACCTATTTAAGATTGCGTAATAGTGATGAAGTACTAATTGTGGATGAAGACATTGGACGATTAGTACCCGTTGATGCCAAATCATGGCTGGAGCGAACACTGTTTAAGTTTGATAGCAAAGAAATTACCCAGATAACCCTTAAATCAATTACGATAACTAAAACCGAAGAAATTATCTTAGTTCAGGATGAAAAACAGGAATGGACCATTACCGCTCCTGAAAAACACCCCTGTGATAAGGCCATTGCAACTGACTTAGCACAAACTCTTTCTAGCATTGAATTAGAAGATGTTGCTTCCTCCAATGATTTAGCCACATACAATTTAGACCAGCCACAACAAACCATAATCGTGCAACGTAAGGATAACCCCTCCTACACGCTTTTGATAGGTAAAACAAATGAAGCAGGTGATTACTATGTCAAAACTGACACCTCTAATTTTGTGGTAATTGTCCGCAAATCAGTAATCAAGAAAACAGAGAAGAAATTTGAGGACTTTATTGACCGCACCCTAACCCAGATTGACAGAGAGAATATTACAGAACTTACCCTGACATATCCTGAAATGGAAATGGTTATTAAAAAGAACGAATCAGGTGAGTGGTTACTGGAACGGCCGATATCTACGACCGCGCAAAAAGATACTGTTGATTTTATTATTAATACTTTTTCTAATCTCAAGGCAAATTCCGCAACAACCGAAAAAGACCTTGAGACACTGGAACTTACAAAACCGCTATTTAAGGTCTCAGCTAAACTACAAGATAGTAGCACCCCAACACTACTGATCGGCAAAAAGAAAGACGACCAGATGCACTATGTTAAGAAAGGTGACTTAGATACGGTTTATCTATTGAGCAAGCACTATGTTGAAACGATGATGAAGAAATTAGAAGACCTCAAGTCGCCTCCTCAAGAATCTCCGCCTCCTGAAAAACCACAAGAACCTGATAAAACACTCCCTCATTAAGCCCTTTCCTATTCGTATATTTTCAATATTTCTCTTGATAAATAAAATTATTACAGTATAATAATACATAATTGCTATCCGGACTGTCATAGCAATATGTTATTTTACTGCATT
>JAGUXD010000098.1 GCA_020062035.1 Candidatus Brocadiia bacterium
ATATCACTTTTGGGGTATTAAAAACCTTGCATATATGCAACCTTCTCTATGACTGGAAATATGTTCATTTTCACTAAAGAAATGGGTGAAATTTTGGTCCCCTTTCGCAAGTTAGACCCCGACCCCGATTTCATCAAGGCATCGGGGTCGGGGTATCATTTCACCATTTTTTTCCACCCCTCTATATTCTTCCGCATCTCCCCTGCCGAGTGATGGTTCGGTGCTAATTTCAGGAACATCTCTACATCCGCTATTGCCTATTTATAATCGCTCTTCTTGCTATGGGCAATACCGCGGTTGTAATAAGCATCAACATCCTTTGGGTTTAGTTCTATTGCCTTATTAAAGTCAGCGATTGCCCGTTCAAGGTCGCCTTTACCTGCCTGCATAGGCAACACCGCGGATATTGTAGGCAAGAGCATTCTTTGGGTCTAATTCTATTGCCCTGGTACAATCTCTTATAGCGGCATCATAATCCTTTTGATAATATTTATATTGCCCGAGTAAGTGCCTTGTATGCCTCATCATACTCTCCTTTGTCGTAGTAGGCAAAGCCGATTTCCTGATAGGCGTCGCCGTAGGTCGGGTCTATTGCCAACGCATCCTGTACAGCTTTTATTTTACGTAATAACCGGTATTTGCCAAAGGCGTTCTCTGGATGTTCTGGGGCAGTCGGTGTAGTGCCTCGGATGATGTCTGCGAAGGGTTTTACCGAGGGATGCTCCGACAGGACCGCTATCTTATCCGGGTATTTAGTAAGGAATGCCTTTACCTGCGGGGTTTTCCACCAGAGTTGGAATTCATCCCGAGTGTTGAAACGCGGTATCTGGATTTTTGGCATATGCATCAAGAAAAATTAGCCACAGAGGCACAGAGGATACCGAGACGGAATTTATTTATAATCCCTGTTGGCCTCTGTGAACTCTGTATCTCTGCGGTGAGTGGTTATGGGTATTCCCAGGTATCATTCAGCCGTTCGCTTGTCTTCCAGCCACCGAAGACTACAATTCGTTTTCTTAGGGCATCATAAGCCATAGAATGTCCCCATCTGGCAGATGGCTTATTAGTGGGGTTTTTCATTGTCCAGTTTGTGCCATCCCATTCCCATGTGTCGTTCAAGAAACTCGAGGCACCTTCGCCACCAAAAAGGACTATCTCATTTCTAACTGCATCATAAATCATTCTACCATATGTCCGGGCAGGTGGCTTATTAGCAGGATTTAAGAGCGTCCAGTTTGCGCCATCCCATTCCCAGGTATCGTCCTTTTTTGATGAGCCGTCATATCCGCCGAAGAGTAAGACCTTATTTCGTGTATAATTATAGACCATCGCAAAGGCACTGCGGGCTGAAGGGCGGGTAGTCGGCGTTTTAAGGACCCAGTTTGTTCCATCCCATTCCAAGGTATCATTAAAATACCCATCACCCACCCCTCCGAAAAGAAGAACCTTTCCGCGCTGGGCATCATAGACCATAGAATGTCCCTCCCGTGCAGAAGGTTTAGTAATCGGATTTTTTTCTGTCCAGTCCAGACCATCCCATTCCAATGTATCATTGCGTTTGGTTGTGGACTGGACACCGCCAAAAAGCACGACCCGTTTTCTTATCTCATCATAAGCAAGTGAGTGATGTCGTCTGGGTTGAGGAAGATTATTAGAAAATAGCCGTATCCAATCATTTCCATCATACATCCAGGTATCGTTACAATCCCCGCCATCCCATCCGCCGAAAAGCAGGATATATTTACGCTCATTATCCCAGACCATAGAATGGAGCCAGCGGGTAGATGGTTTATCTGAGGGATACTTTTCACTAAAGTTCACGGCTAATGTTGTTGCGCTTATTGGTAATGAAGGCTCACCTTCTCCTGCAATATTATAAGCAGTCACTTCGTAATAATAAGTCGTTAAATCATCTAATGTAGTATCTGAAAAACTTTCCAGATTAGCAGGAACTGTAGCAATCTGCACAAAATCTTGCTCGTTCTCCTTTTTGCGTCTTATTCTGAAGCCCTCTTCTATACCAGAATTATCTATCCATCTAAGGACTATTTGATAAGAAGAAAAGGCGGTTGCGGTAAGATTGCTCGCTGCGGTCGGTGGGACCGTTGCATAAGAAAATGTTGTTGCTGATGCTGGGTTAGAATAATCGCTCATGCCGATAAAATTGTAGGCGCGAACCCGATAAGAATAAGTAGTAGACGACGATACTGGTAGATGAGAAAAAGTTTCGGTGTTTCTATCAAGTATGGTTAATTGTGAATAATTTCCTGATTCTCTTTTTGACTCTATTATAAAGCCGTCTTCATTAGTCGCATTGTCTGTCCAGAAAAGATTGACCTGTGCAGAAGAAACTGCAGTAGCAATAAGGTTTGAAGGGCTATTCGGCGCGAGCGGCATTGTCGTTGCTGAAAGGACATTAGACCAGTTGCTATTACCAGCCGCATTAAAAGCCCGAACCTTATAAAAATAATGGGTATTCGGAGAAACTGTTTTGTCTGCATAGTCAGTAGAATTAGCAGGGGTGTTAGTTATAAATACCCAGGAACCGTCGGTGCCGGTTTTTCGCTCGACACGGAAGCCCGTTTCATTATGCGATTCATCGCTCCAGAAAATATTTATCTGGGTCGCAGAGATTGTCTCAAGCCGACTGAGAATCGGCGGTTTCGGCGGCCCGGCTAATGTCGTTACAGGGACCTCATTAGAATAAGTACTAAAACCGCCTTCATTATAGGCACGAATCCGATAATAATATGTCGTATCTGGCTCAATATTAGATGTATCTATGTATGAAGTATTATATGCTGATAAAGAAAGTATCTGGGTGTATTCGTCACCTGCCTTTTTGCGTTCTAACTTAAAGGTCTCGGCATCTGTCGCATTATTAGTCCAGGTAAGAGCGACCTGGTTAGATAAAATCGCTGTAGCAAGGAGTGAAGAAGGTGCAGCCGGCGGCGCTCTTTTCGTCGCTATCGCGGTTGATACTATTGTTACAGAATCTCCCTTCCCATTATACGCGGTTACGCCATAATAATATGTTGTTGTTGATGATACCGCTCTATCGGTCCATCGGATTGTGGTCCCGGTCAAAGAAAATGCCTCTATTGTTGCTATCTGGGTAAAATTATCCTGATTTTCTGCTCGTCTATAAATTGTAAAACCTTCCTCATTAGAGGATTCGTCTCTGAATTCAATAGTCAACTCATCGCCCCAGATATTAGTTGCAGTCAAGCCCGCAGGGGCAAGCGGTGCTGATGCTGGTGAAGAAAAAGTGCTTGAAGAAGCAATGTTGGAATAGGGGCTATTACCGACTGCATTAGAAGCCCTGATTTTGTAATAATAGGTCGTAGTTGCCGATAATGTTCTATCAGGATAATAAGTAGTCTCTGCTGGCACGGTTGTAATCTCGGAGAATGAAATTCCGTTCGTAGAGCGTTCTATATTGAATTCTACCTCGTTATTAGAGTTGTCCCTCCATTGAAGATTTATCTGACTGGAGGACACAGCCAGGGCAGATAAATTAGACGGCGCCAATGGATACCACGAAGGTGTTGTAATCTCTGCAACATTAGAAAAACCACCATAACCGCCCTGATTCCACCCAAAGACCCGGTAATAATAAGTAGTATCGGGAAGGACCGAACTATCCACCCACCCTGCGGCATTTTTCGGTGCCTCTCCTATCTCCTGCCAGTTCCCGCTTCCCTGTCGTCGTTCTATCTTAAACCCATCTTCGTTAGTAGAGTTCCTTGTCCATTGAAGACTGACAGAATAGACATTTTGTGTAGAAGAGGAAGCAACTAAATTAGAGGGTGCCAGCGGAGGAAATGGCAAGGTCGTTGCAGAAAGTTCATTAGAATTAAAACTATCTCCAAAGGCATTAAATGCCCTGATGCGATAATAATAAACCGTTTCTGGAAGAAGATAATTATCCGAGAAGGAAGTTGTATTTGCATCTACCGTAGCGATTAGATTATAAGTGCCTTGAAGAGTTGTCTTACGCTCTATCCTGAAACCGGCTTCATTATGAGAATTGTCAAGCCAGAGGATAGATATTTCCTGAAAAGAAGTCGCTCTCACCTCTAAAAGAATCGGCCTATCCGGCGGACCAGGAGGACTAAAAACATCAGCTATATTTGAATACGCACTATCACCTGAGCGGTTATATGACTTGATACGATAATAATAGGTGGTCTCAGCAGACAGATTCGCATCGGTATAAGAAGTAATATTAGCAGGGATATTTGTAACGTATAAAAAATTTACGTCTGATTGCTTTCCTCTTTCAACAATAAAACCCAACTCATCATTCGCATTATCCTGCCAGGTTAATAATACACGACCAATACCAGTTACAGTGGCATGAAGTGCAGATGGTGGTTTAGGAGGAATTGCGCTACTTCCGCTATCGCTATCTTTATCTCTGGCTAAACAACCGCTGGTTATATAAAGACAAATCCCAACGACTAAAACCGACACGATGACTTTCTGCATTTGTCAGAATTATACATATAAAAATAAATAAAGCAAATAAAATTTATTTTTCTTGTAAGATTATTTCTAATAAGTTATAATATTAGAATATTATTTATGCAAAGTGATACATCATTTGCCAGTCGTGCTTTAGCGAAGAAGGTCACCAAGGATGCACCTTCCACAGGGCCACCTTGGGTCAGACGAAGAAATGAGATAGAAGTGAGCTATTTACAAAATA
>JAGUXD010000135.1 GCA_020062035.1 Candidatus Brocadiia bacterium
CAAAGATGTCCGTTTTGCTTATCTTTATGTTTTAGAAGGTGAATTACAAGATAACGATGTCCATATTATCGCAAAGAAACTTCTTTCTGACGAAACGGTTCAGCGATTCTCTCTTAAGAAACCATTATTTTCTGGTGATGATTATAAAGTGATTACGGTATTTTATAAGCCCGGGGTAATGGACCCTGTGGAAGAAAGTGCTGTAAAAGCCATTAAAGATTTGGGATTTAGAATCAATTCCGCAAGATGTGGACGAAAATATTATCTTAAGGGAAAGATTACTGACTCGGATATTCTGCGGATTGCTTCTAAAATCCTCTATAATGATGTTATAGAAAATATCTTTATCGGTCATCCCGATGTTACATCAGGACATTCTGCCTTTTCGTATCAATTCAAATTGGATTATGTCCATCTTTTAGCCGTCTCTGATGAATCCCTCATTAAAATAAGTCAGACACGAAAACTCTCATTAAGTTTAGAAGAAATGAAGGGCATCAAAAATTATTTCCAGAAGCAAGGCCGTGCTCCAACTGATGCTGAATTAGAGACCATCGCTCAAACCTGGAGCGAACACTGTAAGCATAAAACATTAATGGGGCTTATTGATTATAAAAATAGTGATGATGGCAGTATCAGAAAAATAGATAACCTCTTAAAACAAACCGTAATGCGGGTAACTCAGGAGTTAAATAAGCCCTGGTGTATTTCTGTATTTAAGGACAATGCAGGAATTATTGAGTTTGACAAGAATAATGCAGTTTGTTTCAAGGTAGAAACGCATAATCATCCTTCTGCAATAGAACCTTATGGAGGGGCAGGCACTGGTATTGGCGGAGTTATCAGGGATGTGATTGGCTGCGGATTGGGTGCTAAACCGATTCTTAATACCGATGTCTTCTGCTTTGCGAAGTGGGATTATCCGCAGGAAAAATTGCCCCGAGGTGTTCTTCATCCCAAACGCATTTTCAAAGGTGTTGTTTGCGGTGTCAGGGATTATGGTAATCGGATGGGTATCCCGACTTCTAATGGAGCGGTATTTTTTGATAATAGATATTTAGGTAACCCTCTCGTCTACTGCGGCACAGTTGGTATTATGCCAAGAACTAAATGCTTTAAGCATCCTGAAGCCGGTGATTTAATTGTCCTTGTAGGCGGTAGAACCGGCCGTGATGGTATCCACGGCGTTACTTTTGCCTCTGTTGAGTTAAACGAGAAATCAGAGACAATTTCTTCTGGTGCGGTTCAGATTGGGAATGCTATCACCGAAAAGAAGATGCTTGATGTGGTTCTCAAGGCAAGGGACCTGGGATATTTTTCAGCGATTACTGATTGCGGCGGTGGCGGACTCTCTTCTGCAGTCGGTGAAATGGCAAAAGACCTCGGCTGTCTTGTGGAATTAGATAAAGTCCCACTGAAATATCAAGGGCTTTCTTATACCGAAATCTGGATTTCCGAGGCACAGGAACGAATGCTCCTCTCTGTCTCTCCTAAATACGAAAAATCGTTATTGGATTTATTCAAACAGGAAGGAGTAGAGGCAACAGTAATCGGAAAATTCACTGACGATAAAAAACTTATCTTAAAATATCAGGGCAATTTGGTATGTAATCTGGATATGGACTTCTTGCACGATGGGCTGCCTAAAATAAAACGTTCTGCTGAGTGGTTCCGACCTAAATTAAAAGAACCCTTGTTCAAGATGCCTAAAAACATCGGCCAGATTCTAAAACAAATCCTCTCAATGCCTAATATCTGTTCCAAAGAATGGGTCATCAGGCAATATGACCACGAGGTTCAGGGTGCAAGTGTGCTTAAACCGTTAATAGGCAAGTATAATGATGGACCCAGCGATGCCTGTATTATCAGACCGCTTCTGGACTCATATAAAGGATTAGTTATCGCCAATGGAATGAACCCTAAATACGGCGACATAGACCCTTATCATATGGCTGCCTCAGCCATAGATGAGACATTAAGAAATATCGTTGCCGTAGGCGGCAATCCTCAAAAAACCGCTCTTTTAGATAATTTCTCTTGGGGCAATACAAACAATCCATCACAGTTAGGTGCGTGTGTTCGGGCATGTGATGCCTGTTATGATATTGCTAAGATATATCAAACTCCTTTTATCTCAGGAAAAGATTCACTTAATAATGAATATCGTGTCTCTGCCAAGAAAACCATCTCCATTCCATATTCGCTTTTAATCTCTGGTCTGTCTGTAATAGAAGATGTGCGTAAATGTGTTTCAATGGACCTAAAAGCCCCGGGTAATTTAGTGTATATCATCGGCAGGACCAATAATGAATTAGGCGGCTCGCATTATTATGAACTTTTAGGATATTTGGGTAAAAATGTGCCTCTGGTAGACGGCAAACTTGCCAAGCAGATATTCATCGCATTACATAACGCAATAAATTCCGGGTTTGTTGATTCCTGCCATGACCTATCAGAAGGCGGGCTTGCAGTGAGTGCCGCTGAAATGGCTTTTGCCGGCGATATTGGTATGGAACTTAATCTCGCATCTCTGCCAGTATCAAGCGATGCCGAAAAAAGGGATGATATTATTCTTTTCTCAGAGTCCAATTCAAGATTCTTGGTGGAAGTAAAACCAGCGTCTAAAGATAAGTTTGAAGAAACCCTGAAAGATTGTCCATTCGGGCTAATCGGCAGAACGACAAGAGAGAAAAAACTAAAGATAAAAGCCTGTAAAGGCAGAAGAATTATTATTGATGAAGATATATCAGGATTGAGAGCCGCCTGGCAGGGCGCCTTAAAATGGTAAATCAAGAATTAGCACATCTTATTTATAAAACAAAATGGTTTAGATATATCCTTTCCCTTTTGTCTGGTGTATTATTACTCTTGAGTTTTCCGCCATTTGCCTTTGGTATTATTACCTGGATTGCATTTGTCCCATTGTTTATCGCGATTTTCAGTTCCCCAACACAAAAAATATCCGCGATATGCGGATTTATTACAGGTTTTGTATTTTATACCTTTTCGCTTTCATTCTTCTGGGAAATATTCGGGATTTTTGGAGCGATTTTATCAAATATCTTCTCTTTATATATCGCTATTTTTGCGCTCTCATGTTGGCTGTTAGTTGACCGAATTGGTTTGGGGAAGTCATTTTTCTTTATTCCTATATTCTGGGTCGGCATAGAATTCTTCCGCTCTGAACTCTACTTCCTCAAATTCCCCTGGCTTGCCTTTGGCTATTCCCAAGCCCCATACAATATCCTGATACAGGTCTGTGATATTATCGGCATCTATGGACTTTCTTTTATTATTTTGTCTGTCAACGGTTTGATTAGTTGGTTTGTATTAGAAAAAATCCGTCGTAGAAAATGGGTTGCAAGTTGGTTGGTATTAGTGGCGTTCATTTTTGTCAGCTTATTTAGTTATGGCGCGACCAGGGACCAATACATTCCCAAATATCTCCAGTCTGATAGCGCTCAGAAATCTCGCATTCCAGTAATAATAGTCCAGGATATGGTCGGCTCAGTAGAAAATTATGTAATGGCAACTTATGACGCGACTATGGGAACCAAAGAATCGCTCGTAATCTGGCCAGAGGTTGCTGATAGTGCGATTTTATCTACACCTTCTAAACGACGGCTGATAGAAGCTATGGTGCGTGATAAAAAACTCTATTTAATCGCCGGCACCTTTGAGCCGAATGAAGATAAAGTCCGATTCCGCAATTTAGCGGTATTGTTCTCCCCTCAGGGCGATGTAATTGGCGAATACGCCAAACAGATTCCAGTCCAGTTTGTTGAGACAATTGTTATACCGGGCACAAGAAGCGGTATTTTTGAGACACCGCTTGGCAGGATTGGAATTCTTATCTGTTATGAAGGCGGTTTTAGTAATATGGGCTTAAGGATTGCCAGACATAATGCAGAGGTAATCGTTATCCCGACATTAGAATTAGGGCGCTGGGGCGGGCTTTCTCATCAGCACCACGCCTCTATGATTCCTTTCAGGGCTGTGGAAACACGTCGTCCTATCCTCCGCTCTGCCGCACTTGGGGTCTCTATGATTGTCCACCCCTCAGGAAAAGTAGAATCACAACTCAATCACCTATCTTCTGGCGTTATCAAAAGCGAGATAGAAATCCCTAAAAATGCCCCGCCTACCTTTTATGTAAAATACGGCTATCTCTTCCCACGGCTATGTTTGTTCATTTATTCCTTTTATTTGGTGCTTGTAATAATAAAGGACTTACTCCGAAGATTAAAAGTTGAATAATGGGCATAGAATCCCGCTGAAGCGGGAACAGATTTCACTGATTATATTCTGGATATTTATCATAGTATATTATACAATAATTTATTATGAAAGAACCTGTAATTGAAAGGGTTGTTTCTTCTATTGTCAGGGTAGATAAACTTTCTTTACTGTTAGAGGTGAGCAATGCCTTAATAGCTGAAAAGACCCTTGAGCGTCTCTTAAAAATAATCGTAGAGAAAACCACAATCCTCTTAGAAGCAGACCGTAGTTCTATATTTCTTCTGGATTACGATACGAATGAACTTTATACCAAAGTCGCTCAATTAAAAGAGGCATCTGAAATCAGGATTCCAGCCGGGCAGGGAATAGCCGGCTTCGTGGCTAAATCTGCGAAACTTGTAAATATCCCTGATGCATATAAAGATAGCCGATTCAATCCTGATGTAGATAAAAAGACCGGTTATCTCACACGCAATATTCTCTGTTCCCCGATGCTTAATCGTAAAAATGAGGTGGTCGGGGTCTTGCAGGTGTTGAATAAAAAGAAGGGGAGTTTTAGTTTAGAAGATGAACACTTGATAATGGCATTAACGGCGCAGGCCGCGGTTGCCATAGAAAATGCCCAGTTATATCAGGAACTGGAATTGACCTTGAAGAGTTTCTTATCAACATTAGCGTCAGCCATAGATGCCCGGGATCCGACAACGGCTGGTCATTCTGAAAGGGTGGCCCGTTTAGCAATCAATATGGGTAAGGCACTGGGCTTTAATGAAATCCAATTAAAGATGATTGATTATGCCGCGGCTTTACACGATACCGGCAAAATCGGTGTCCCTGATAGTATCCTTCTTAAACCAGACAAACTCACGCCCGAAGAATATGAGATAATGAAACAACACGCCATAAGGACTAAAGAGATTCTGGATAATATGTTCTTTGCAAGAGAGTTGCGTGAGATTCCGCATATCGCCTCAACACACCACGAGAGATTAGATGGCAGCGGATACCCTTTGAGATTAAAGGGTGGCGAGATGACGCTTTCTGCTAAAATTCTCGCGGTTGCTGATGTTTATGATGCGCTTGTCTCACAGGATAGACCTTATAAAAAAGCGATGAGTCATGAGCAAGCCATGGCTATTTTAGAGCAAGGACGAGATAAACATTTTGACGGACATCTCTTAGATATATTTAAGGAAAAGAATTTGTATCTGATTGAACGACGAAAATCCCCGAGATTCCCCTTAGAGATTCCGTTTGTGTTTCGCTCTAAATTGGATAGCAAAGAAAGGTCAGGGAAAACTATCAATATAAGCACCTGCGGGTTATTGATAGCAAATCAACGGCTTTATCCATTAGGGACCGAATGTGATATCACGATGAGATTAGACGATAAGGAGTACTGTGTAAAAGGGCGGATCGCCCGTGTGGATAAAAAATTATCTCAAAATCTCTATTATTTAGGAATATCTTTTGTTGACCCTGCCTGTATTGACATCCCGTTCAAATATAGGAAAGTATAAACACGAATCACACGAATAGGAACGAATAACACGAATAGAAATAGGTAATATTCGTGCAATTCGTTCCATTCGTCCCGATTTATCGGGATTCGTGTTCTCTTTTTAAATATGCGAGAAAAGATTCCTAATATTGCGATTATTGGAAGACCCAATGTCGGCAAATCTACCTTATTTAACGCACTGATTGGACGTCGAATAGCAATTGAAGATTTCATACCCGGCACCACCAGAGACCGCATTTCAGCAATTCTTCATTATGATGGTCTGACTATGGTCCTGGTGGATACCGGTGGATTAGAATTTGGTGGCTCTGAACAAAGACATTGGACTGAGATTCAGAAACAAATTAATATCGCACTTAAAGAAGCAGACCTTGTCCTTTTTGTCGTTGATATTCGCTCAGGCGTAACTGACTGGGATATTGAAATCAGTAAGACCCTGCGCAGTCAGAATAAACAGGTAATTCTGTGCCTTAACAAAGCAGACCTGTCCCGACGTTACATCGGGGCAGACACATTTCGCAAACTCGGCTATCCGGATGAAGTGGTCATTTCTGCCCTCCAACGGCATAATTTAGATGTGTTATTAGAAAATATCAGACAAAAGATAGACCCCGATGTCCTCCGAAGGAGTCCGTATGACTCTTCGGAGTCCATCGGACATCGGGACAGACCGTCCCAGCCGGAGCAGACCGCCCTAAAGATTGCGATTATTGGTAAGCAAAATGTCGGCAAATCAACTCTGGTAAATACCCTTGCTAAACAGGAACGGATGATAGTAAACGAAATTCCGGGCACGACCAGAGATTCGGTTGATGTCAGATTTGAAAGAGGTCAAGATGTCTTTATTGCGATTGATACTGCCGGTATTCGCAAAAAGGGCAAGTTAAAAGAAGCCGTTGATATTTATAGCCAGAAACGGACCGAGACCTCCATAAAACGCGCTGATGTGGTAATCTTTCTTATTGATGCCCAGGAAAAAATATCAGAAGTGGATAAAAAAATAGCGTCTTTTATTATAGAAAATTATAAACCCTTTATTACAACGATTAACAAATGGGATATCGTAAATACAAACATAGCGACCAAATCATATCAGGACTATCTTGATAAAACACTGCCATTTTCAGGTTTCGCACCGATTGTATTCATCTCTGCAAAGACAGGTTTTAATCTGAGCCAGATGATGAGATTAGCCAGAGAACTTTATAACCAAGCCGGGCTAAAGACCCAGACCGCACTGCTTAATAAAGTGATTGAAAAGATAAAGCCCAAAATACCGCTATTACAAAGAGGCGCCAGACATCCCAAGATATATTATGCCCTCCAGAGTGGCTCTTTTCCGCCGACTTTCACCTTCATAGTAAATGACAGAAAACTTTTCAGTCAGAGAGCGACGCGATTCCTTGAACACCAACTCCGTCACGAACTACCCATCCAGGAAGTGCCGGTCAAAATTATCCTGAAAAATAAGACAAAGTCTCGACTTTGGCAAATTTAGGCTGCATTGCATAATTTAGGGCATGCTGAAAAACTCCAAGCATTTCTACAACTCTTGTAATATCAGATAGAAATGGTATGATGTGACTGTTTTCCAATTATAGTATTCTAATTTCTTGACAGTA
>JAGUXD010000089.1 GCA_020062035.1 Candidatus Brocadiia bacterium
AAAATGCAACTCAAATTAGAGGCAATGTTGGTATCCTTGAAAGACTTAGGAGACTCGCTTTGACATCTCTCATCAAAAAGAAGAGATAACAAAATTGGAAAAGGAATCCTCATTATCTTCTTTCTGGGACGACCAGAAACTTGCCCGGGAAAAAATCAGCCGATTAAAATTCCTGAAAGTTCACGCAATCCCTTTTTCAGAATTACAATCAGATATACTGGAACTTCTGGAATTATTGAAACTGGCTGAAAAGGAAGATGACGAGGTTGTCTTAAAAGAGATTGATGAGAAAATAACCGAACTAAAGCAAAGGGTTGATACCTTTTCCGGCGTTTCCATATTTCGCGGTGTGTATGATGCGAAGAACTCATTTTTAGCCCTGCATTCAGGAGCGGGCGGCACCGATGCCTGTGACTGGACCGAAATGCTTCTCAGAATGTACTGCCGATGGCTTGACCAGAGTGGCTTCGTTTATCAGTTAGTTGACTCTCTTAAAGGTGATGAAGCAGGTCTTCGTAGAGCCACTATTTATGTCCAGGGGGTTTATGCCTTTGGAAATCTGAAATCAGAAATCGGCGTTCATCGCCTGGTTCGGCTCTCGCCTTTTGACGCCAATCATAAAAGACATACCTCTTTTGCCTCGGTTGATGTCTTCCCTGAAATAGAGCCGGAAAGTGTTCAAATCAATGAGGCGGACTTGAAAATTGATACATATTCGGCTGGTGGTCCCGGCGGTCAGCATGTCAATAAGACCGCCTCAGCGGTAAGAATTTCTCATATTCCCAGCGGGGTCATTATCCAGTGCCAGAGCGAACGCTCGCAACATCAGAATAAACAGACCGCAATGAGAATGCTTATTGCTAAACTGAACGCCTTCAAGGAAGAAGAAAAAAAGCAGACCATTAACAAAATATACTCTGAAAAAGGCGAGATTGCCTGGAGTTATCAAATCCGTTCTTATGTCCTTCATCCTTATAATTTAGTTAAAGACCACAGAACCGAGACAGAAATAGGTGATGTCCAGGGAGTTCTTGATGGCGAGAAACTTTCTGTCTTTATACAGGCGTATCTTAAAAGCCAGAAACCATAATTTACTATTAAGATTGGAGTTATTTTTACCGATATAAATACTGAATTGCGAGCCCAGCGGGACAATCCGAAATTGGCAATTTTATGCAGACTTGTGTATAAAGATTATTGGCGTTTCAGGGAGTATCCGTTTGAAAACACGCCGGACCCTCGTTTTTTATATCTATCACCCTCTCATCAAGAAGGACTAATGCGGCTTAATTACGGGATAAGTTTCCATAAAGGTGCGATTTTATTAACCGGTAATTACGGGGTTGGCAAGACCATCTTAAGCATGACACTATCAGGTATTCTGGAACCGGCAAAATATCAACTGGTCTATTTTTCCAATCCACAACTGCCATCCCTGGAGTTCCTCATTGGGATTGCCCATCAGTTAGGCGCGGACAAAATCCCTGATAATAAAATTGGAACTATTGAACTGATTGACAATATGCTCCAGCGAAATATTAATATCAATAAACACACGGTTGTCATTATTGATGAGGCGCACCTGATTGAAGACCGCTCGGTCCTTGAAGAACTCCGGCTCCTCTTAAACTTCCAACTAAACGACAGATTCCTTCTGACTTTAATACTTATCGGTCAATCAGAACTCAGAGAAAAGATAAATACCCTGCATCCATTAAGGCAGAGAATTTCTATAAGGTATCATCTTGAGCCACTGAACGACGGGCAGACCAGAGAATATATTTACCATCGCCTGAAGGTTGCAGGTATAGAAAAAGATATTTCTAATATTTTCTCTAACGATTCCTGTTCTTTAATCTATCGTTATTCCAAAGGATTGCCAAGAGAAATAAACCATATCTGTGACCTATCTCTGCTTGATGGTTATCTTAAACGGGAAAAATCTATTACTGTTGAGATGGTGGAATCCTCAGCCAGAGATTTGGAAATATCGTATGCGTAACCGGAATTGTGAGATGCTAATATGGCGCAATACGAACTTAATTTAAGGGATTACTGGCGCATCATCCGTAAACGTCGCCTCATTATCATTACCATTCTTATCATCGCGGTCCTTTTTTCCTTTGGCTATACCTCAATGCAACCGCATATTTATCAGGCATCTGCCACAGTTCGCTATACAGAGCAACGGCTTTTAGCCACCCTTCTTACTGACCTTATTCTCTACCAGGTCGGCGATGTAATGCTCTCTCAGGCGAAGTTAATCAAATCCTGGAGTGTTGCTGAGATGGCCGCCAAATCGCTTAACTGGGTTACCCCTGAAATGGATTCTGAACAGGCAAATCAGGTCATCGCTTCAATCCTATCTTCAATTGATGCTAAAGTAGAAGCCGGTACCAATTTAGTGATTATAAACATTCAGCACACCGAAGCCCAGAAGTGTGCTGATATTGCTAATGCGGTTGCCGAGGCATATCGCCAATATAATTTAATAGAAAAAAGCAAGAACGCCACCAACCTCAGGCAGACCGTTGAAAACCGACTCCTCCATGTCACGGAAGAATTATCTAATACAGAAGCCGAACTCCAGGCGTTCAAAGAGAAAAATACGGAATTGATTGGAATCACCAACCCGTATTATATTGGAACTATCATCCATGCTTATAGCAGATACGAAGGACTCAAAAAGGAAGAAGAATTACTTTTGAGAAAATACACCCCGAAACATCCTAATGTAATTAAGATTAGACAGGAAATAGTAGAGATGGATAAGGAATTAAAGAAATACCCGGAGAAAGAGATTATCCTTTCCAAATTACAACGAAATGTAAATATCAATAACACAATCTATATAGACCATAAACAGAACTATGAAAAGGCAAAGATTGCTGAAGGCGAAAAGACACCTGATGTTGATATTATAAATCTGGCACTGGTGCCGAGCACGCCGATTAAACCGAATATGCCTTTCAATTTATTGATCGGCATTATTTTAGGACTGATTTTAGCACTTAGTTTTGCCTTTATCATTGAGCATTTAGATACCTCCATCGGCACGATTGAGGAAATTGAAGACCTACTAAAACTCCCGGTTCTTGGTGTCATCCCGTATCTATCTGTTTCCGAAAGGGATAAATCCAGGCCCAAAAAGGATTTTGCCACCCGAATGGTTGATGACATAATTGGTATTTTCTCGCCTCTAATCAAGGGCCTTTTAGGGGAAGAAGCACAGATGAAAAAAGATATAAAATCATCCGAAGGTGAAAAAATTCGCCGTCAACTGGTCTGGAACTATCCTCCGACCTCACCGCTGGTTGAGGCATATCGGACCTTACGAACCAATCTCACCCATGTTTTAGAACCAGGAGAAGAAGCACCAAATACTACAATGCCCTTCCCAGGCTTAGTTTCAAACCAGACACAGGTAAAACAGGAAAGCACGGTTATTCTGGTAACCTCCACAGGACCCCAGGAAGGCAAGACCATCACAGCGGCAAATCTGGCTACCACTATTGCATTAAACGGTGAGTCAGTCATTTTAGTTGATATGGATATGCGCAAACCAATGATTCATAAAATATTCGGATTAGAAAGAGAAAACGGATTGTCCGAGATACTAATCGGTATAAAAAAATTAGATGATTGCCTATATACCATTACTGATATGTTAGTTGCCGGAATACACTGGGATACGATTATGAATAGACCCGGAATAGATAATCTTCATATTTTATCCAATGGCACATCAGTGCCAAATCCTTCAGAGATACTTTCCGCAGGGCTGGAAAAATTGTTCACAGAGTTAAGAACGAGATACAAATATATCGTCTGTGATTGCCCGCCTGTTTTACCAGTCGCTGATGTTCTGATTGTAGGTCCAAAGAGTGATATCGTGGCATTGGTCTATCGTGCTGGCAGGACCGCCAAAGGTGCGCTTATCCGTGCCAAGCAACAAATCATCTCTGCAAGGATAAACCTCAAAGGACTTGTCCTGAACCATATCACACCTGAAATAGAGGTCTCGCCCACTTATTATTATCACTACTATTACAAATACTATTCGCCATCTGAAAAAGAAGCCAAAGGCGAGAAGGTCAGATAAATCGTGATTAGGGCATAGTGAAAAAGAGTAGAAGGGTCATTTATTCCGTTGGGACGACGAACTGAGGTGCCTGAAAGCGAGTTGAAGAAGATAAAAACCAACCCATTGAGCTGACGGAAAAAGTCTATTCGTTTAATAAGATATAAAATCATTTGGGCGTGGCTATTTTGAGTTGGTTTACTCATGCTTTTTAAGCAACAGCCTTATTTGCCCTTTCATCATTAGTAATAACCTTAAACTCTGGATACA